>DAIMIM010000204.1:0-6333 GCA_036722755.1 Caldimonas sp.
CCGCCACCCCCGCCCCCGACGTTTCCGCCACCGCCGCCGTAGCCTCCGCCATTGCCACCACCTCCGCCGCCACCGCTGCCGAATCCGCCACCGCGATTGCCGCGGCCACCACCGCCGCCGCCACCCCCACCGCCGCGATTCTTCTTGTGAAAGGCATCGGCACCGATGTAGCCCATCGAGGTCTGCAACGGATCGGGCTGCTTCGGGTCGGCCTTGGTCGCACCGGTGGGGCGCGGCGCACTGCCACCGGCGCCGAATCCGCTGTTCGGGCCGATCCGGCGACCCTGCACGAAGCGGTGATCGAAGGTCTGCTGCAAGGGATTCGGAATCCGGCTCGGATCGAAGTCGTCCTCGTCGTTCTCGACGTCGTCGCCACTGCGTTCGCGCTCTCGCTCGCGCTCGGGCGCCGGCGCACCCTGCTGCGCCGGCGGCGCCTCGGAGCGCGCTTCCGGATGTCGCCTCGGCGCGGGCGGTCGGTTGCGGTCGTTGCGCTGATTGCCGCCGCGGTCGTCGCCGCGGTTGTCGCGAGAGCCGCCTTCGTCGCGCCGCTTGCCGCCGCCTTCCGGCCGATCGTCGTTGCGGGCGCCGTCGTTGCGCTGGCCCTCGTTGCCACTGGCGAGGCGACGAATCGCCCGCATGTCGGTCTCGTCGAGGTCGACCCAGACGCCGCGCTTGAGGCCGTGCGGAAGCACGACCGTACCGTAGCGAATGCGGATCAGCCGGCTCACCGTCAGCCCGACCGCGTCGAACAGCTTTCTGACCTCGCGGTTGCGGCCTTCCGTGATGACGACCCGGTACCACTGGTTCAGCCCCTCGCCGCCGCCGTTGACGATCGACTTGAAAGCCGCACGCTGTCCCTCGACCTCGACGCCTTCGAGCAGCTGCGCGCGCTCGTCGTCGCCGAGCGTGCCCATCACGCGCACCGCATATTCGCGCTCGACGCCGAAGCGCGGATGCATGAGCTGGTTGGCCAGGCCGCCGGAATTGGTGAAGAGCAGCAGCCCTTCGGTGTTGATGTCGAGGCGGCCGACCGATTGCCACTTGCCTTGCGGCAAGCGCGGCAGACGCCTGAACACGGTCGGCCGGTTCTGCGGATCGTCGTGCGTGACGATCTCGCCGGCAGGCTTGTGGTACGCAATGATCCTTGCCTTCGGCGGCACGATGCGAAGCCGGATCGGCTTGCCGTCGACCTCGATGCGATCGCCGAACGAGATGCGCTGGCCGGTGTGCGCCGGCTCGCCGTTCACGCTGATGCGCCCTTCGGCGATCATGTCCTCCATGTCGCGTCGCGAGCCGACACCGGCTTGCGCGAGCACCTTGTGCAGCTTGGGTGCATCAGGCTCGGGCGCCAGCACGCGCTTGGTGGCGGCCTCCTCCACGTCGCCGCTCTCGCCTTGATCGTCGCCTTCGACCGCGACGTCGAAGTCGCCGGAGATCACATGCGCGAACACCTCGCCCGGATCGACCGGCGCCGGCCGGTGCAGGTGCCTGGGCAGCGGGCCTTCGAAGTCCGGCGGCAGCAGCTGCACGCCGCGTGGCTCGGCGGGCTCGCCCCCCTCGGCGCGATCGCCGCGGCGGCGCTCCCGCCGGCCGCGACGCCGACCGCGCTCGCCGCGCGGCGCATCGCCTTCAGCGCGGCCGGCTGCTTCGCCTTGCGCGGCCGATGCGGGAGGCGCGTCGGCGCGATCGGGCGAGGCGGCTGGCGCAGCGGATGCGTCGGCACCGCGCTCGAATTCGGCAGGGGCTGTGTCGGTGGAGTCGTTCATGCGTGGGATTCCAGGGCGGGATCGGCTGGCGGGGGGCCGTCGTCGGCGTCGGCAGGCTCTGCGAAAGAAAGGGTTGTCTGGGCCAGCGCGGCGGCCAGGGCTTCGTGCTCCGCGTCGGTCTGGCCGCCAGCGGCGTCGAGCACTGGCAACTGCTCGAGGCTGGCGAGGCCGAGATCGTCGAGAAACTGGCGCGTCGTGGCCAGCAACGCGGGTCGGCCGGCCGCTTCGCGGTAGCCGATCGCTTCGACCCAGCCACGGTCTTCCAGCAGCTTGACCGTCGTGCTCGCGACGGCGACGCCGCGAATGTCCTCGATGTCGCCGCGCGTGACCGGTTGACGGTAGGCGATGATCGCCAGCGTCTCCATCGCCGCACGCGAGTAGCGCGGCGGCCGGTCCGGGTGCAGGCGGGCCAGGTAGCTCGCCATCTCCGGGCGGCTCTGGAAGCGCCAGCCGCTGGCGAGGGCGATCAGCTCGATGCCCCGGCCTTCGCAGTCGCGGCGAAGCTCGTCGAGCAGGTCGCGGATCGTGTCCAGGCCGATCTCGTCGGCGAACAAGGCACCGAGCTCGCGCAGCGACATCGGCTGGGTCGAGCAGATGAGCGCAGCCTCGAGGACGCGCTTGGCATCCAGGGTCTTCATGTCGTCGTGAAAGTCCTCTGCCGCTTCGCGGCAATCGTCACGTCTGGAACGCGGCGGGTTCGGCAGCGCAGGCGCTTGCCGTCGTCGAAAGGCACCATCCGGTGCAAACGGATATTCGATGGGCTGGTCGAACCGCCGGGCGGCGGCAGCGCATCACCGCGCCGGCAGCCCGCATCGAAAGTCAATGACGCATATTGTAGCCAACCCGAAAAAGGCGGTCAGGCGCGGCGCCCGGTGATCCCTTCCCAGGGCCCGGCGAGGTCGTCGGGAAGCGCCGATGCGAAGGACAGCGGCTGCCCCGAGATCGGGTGAACGAAAGCGAGTGCGGCAGCGTGCAAGGCCTGGCGCTCGATGCCGAGCGCGGGCCGGCCGCCATAGAGCCGGTCGCCGACCAGAGGCAGGTGCTTCGAGGCGAGATGGACACGAATCTGGTGGGTGCGCCCGCTGTGCAAAGTGCAGCGCAAGGCGCTTTCGCTGCCGTCGCATGCGATCAGTTCGACGTCGGTGCGTGCAGGCTTTCCCGATGCGACCACCGCCATCCGGGTCCGCATCTGCGGATCGCGGCCGATCGGCGCGTCGACCCGGAACGTCTTCGCGGACGGCTTGCCGTGAGCGATCGCCAGGTAGCGGCGCTGCACCTCTCGCGCCGCGATCGCACGCACGAGCGCGGTGACCGCGGCCAGCGTCCTGCCGACGACCATGAGGCCGGACGTGTCCTTGTCGAGCCGATGGACGATGCCGGCGCGCGGCAGCGCGGCGCTGCCGGGATCGCGATGGAGCAAGGCGTTGAGCAGCGTGCCGGACCAGTTGCCCGCCGCCGGATGGACCACCATGCCGGCAGCCTTGTCGACGACGAGCAGGAACTCGTCTTCGTAGACCACCTCGATCGGCAGGGCCTCGGGCCGGTAGGCGCGGCTTTCCGCCGTCGGCACGAGCGTCACCGCAAGGCTCTGGCCGGCGCGGACGCGCTGCGAGCTGGACCTCGCCGGGTGGCCGCCGAGCGCCACGTGGCCGGCCTCGATCAAGCCCTGCAGGTGGCTGCGCGACAACTCCGGAATCAGCGCGACGATCACCTTGTCGAGGCGCTCGCCGTGCTGCGCCGAGGCGACCGCGCCGCTGCGCGTCTCCAGCGGCTCGACCTCCGCGTCGGTGCTGCCCTCGACTTCGTCGGCGCCAGCAGGCAACCCCGAGCCCGGCGTGGGATCAGCGGCATCGACCATATAAGATTCGCCTTTCGCTTTTCGCCGCTCGCACGGGTTCGCTGGCGTGCCCCCGACCTTTGCCGCATGACGATGACCAAGACATTCAAGCGTTCGTGGCCGACAGTGTCGGCGATGTGGGCAGTGGCCGTTCTTCTCGCGGCATGCGACACCGCCTCGCTCGACGAAACCGCCCGCTGGTCGCCGGAGAAGCTCTACTCCGAGGCCAAGGAAGAAGCCTCGGCCGGCAACTACGAGAAAGCGGCCAAGCTCTACGAGCGGCTCGAAGGCCGCGCGGCCGGCACGCAGCTGGCGCAACAGGCGCAGATCGAGCGCGCCTACCTGCTGTGGAAGAGCGGCGAGAAGGCGCAAGCGCTGACGGTCCTGGAGCGCTTCATCAAGCTGCACCCGACCAGCGCCGCGGTCGACTACGCGCTCTACCTGCAGGGGCTCATCAACTTCAACGACAACCTCGGGCTGCTCGGCAGCCTGACGAGCCAGGATCTCTCCGAGCGCGACCAGCAGGCGTCGCGCGACGCCTACCAGTCGTTCCGGCGACTGCTCGAGCAGTATCCGCAGTCGACCTACTCGGACGACGCGCGCCTGCGCATGAACTACATCGTCAATTCGCTCGCCGCCTACGAAGTGCATGTCGCGCGGTACTACTACCGGCGCGGCGCCTATGTCGCGGCGATCAACCGCGCCCAGCAGACGGTCCAGGAGTTCCAGCAGTCGCCGTCGACCGAAGAGGCGCTCTTCATCATGGCGCAGTCCTACGACCAGCTCGGCCTGACGCAATTGCGCGACGACGCGGCGCGGGTCCTGAAGCAGAGCTATCCGAACTCGACCATCTATGCAGCCGGGCTCGGCACCAAGAAGTCGCGCTGGTGGCAGCTCTGGTGAGCGGCCGCCTCAGGCGCTGACGCCAGCGCCGGCCAGACGCACCAGCCATTCGAGCGCCTCGGCTTCGTCGTCGATGCGGCTCATCGGCGGAAGCGCGGCGAACAACCGCCGTCCATAGCCCATGGTCGCCATGCGCGGATCGCAGACGACGAGCAGGCCGCGGTCGGTCTCGCTGCGGATGAGCCGCCCGGCGCCCTGCTTGAGCGAGATCGCGGCTTCGGCGACGAAGTAGTCGGCGAATGGATTGCGGCCTTCGGACTCGAGCCTCTTCACCCTCGCTTCGACGAGCGGATCGTTCGGCGGCGGAAAGGGCAGCTTGTCGATGACGACGCACTGCAGCGCTTCGCCCGGAACATCGACGCCTTCCCAGAAACTCTGCGAGCCGACCAGAACCGCATGGGGCGAGTCGAGGAAGCGCTGCATCAGCTGTCGTTTCGAGCCTTGGCCCTGGACCAGGACTTCGACCTCGCCGCCGCTTGCCGCGAAGTCCTCGGCGAGGCGACGGCCGATCGTCTGCAAAGAGCGCAACGTGGTCGTGAGCACGAACGTGCGGCCGCCGAGCGCGCGCGCACAGCGGCCAGCCAACGCCGCCACCGCCTGCGGATGCTCCGCATCGCCCGGCTTCGGGAACCGGCGCGGCACATACACCCGCGCGTGCTCGCGGTAGTCGAACGGGCTGCCGAGCCGCAACACGCGCGCCGCTTCGAGGCCCGATGGCTCGGTGAACCAGGTGAGGCGATCGTCGTCGCCGAGCGTGGCAGAGGTGAAGACCCAGGCCTTGGTCGCCGCCTGCATCTGCTCGCGCAGAGCCTCGCGAATGTCGAGTGGAGATTCGACCAGGCGGGCCTGATGCGTCGACACGTCGATCCAGCGGATCTTGCCTTCTTCGGCCGGCTCGGCGAATTGCGACGCGAGCGCCGACAGCCGTATGGCCCGTTCGGCGAGACGGACGAAATCGGGGCCGAGCTCGCTCACGGTGTCGAGGGCGGAGCGCGTCGCCTCGCATGCCTGGCCGACCTGTTTCAAGGCGAGCACGAAATCGTCTCGATCGCTGCGCTCGGCCCAGCGAAGCTTGAGGTTGGTGCGAGCCTCGACGGATGCGCCGCTCGCGGCCATGCGCAAGTCGCGCGCGCTCTTGTCGCACGCCGCGGCGAGATCGGGCCACGGCAGCAGGCCACGCGCTTGCTGCAGCCCCGCGGCAAGCGTGTCGCGCGCGAAATCGATCAGTTGCGACGTGCCGAGCACGGTGCCGAGAAACTGCACGCCGGCCTCGCCCAATTGATGCGCTTCGTCGAACACGGCGAGCTCGACGCTCGGCAGCAGCTCGGCGACGCCACTGCCGCGCAGCGCCATGTCGGCGAAGAACAGGTGGTGGTTGACGACGACGACATCGGCGGCCATGGCGTCGCGCCGCGCCTTGTTGACGTGGCACTGGCGAGCCTGGGGGCACTCGCTGCCCAGGCAGTTCTCCCGCGTCGACGTCACGAGCGGGATGACGCTGCTGCGCTCGTCGAGACCGGCGATCTCGGCGAGATCGCCGCCGGCAGTGGTCTGCGCCCAGGCTTCGATGCGTGCCAGAGCGCGCACGGCGAAGGCGTCGGGCAGGTGCCCCTCTGCGCGCGCCAGCCCGAGCCGATGCGTGCAGAGGTAGCTCGACCGGCCCTTGAGCAGCGCCACCGTCACGGGTACGCCGAGCGCCGCGCGCAGCCGCGGCAGATCACGCAGGAACAATTGATCCTGCAAGGTCTTGGTGGCGGTGCTGAGCAAGGTGCGGGCACCGGACAGCAGCGCGGGCACCAGGTAGGCGTAGGTCTTTCCGACCCCTGT
>DAIMIM010000205.1:0-6288 GCA_036722755.1 Caldimonas sp.
CGAACGCCCGGCCGCCCTTCGAGCCGCCGAAGGCCGAGGCGCCGTCGCGCGCGCAGTCGCCGACGCCAGAGGCGCGCGCGACCGACGCTCGGCCGCCGCCGGGCCACGCATCGCCGCCGCCACCGCCGCCATCGCCAGCGGCCGCCGACAAGCCGAAGATCGACAAGCCCAAGGCCGAGGAGCCGCCGAAGAAAAACGTCGACCCGCGCGACGATGCCGCGAAGAAAAAGGAACGCGACGCGAAAGGCGAGCCGCAGCGCCAGTGACGGCGCCGCGCCTCAGGTGTGACCGACGACCGCGTGCGGCACGTAGGGCGCTTCGAGCTCGGCGATGTCTTCGGGCGTGAGCTGCAGCGAGAGCGCGGCGACCGCGTCGTCGAGCTGCTCGAGCTTGGTCGCACCGACGATCGGCGCCGAGACCCCGTTCTTCGACAACACCCACGCGAGCGCCACCTGTGCGCGCGGCCGGCCGAGCCGCGCAGCGACCGTGGCGACGGCTTCGACGACCTTGCGGTCGGCGCTGGCCGTCTTCGCGTAGAGCGTGCGCCCGAACTCGTCAGTCTCGGCGCGGGCGCTGCCCGCGTCCCAGTCGCGGGTCAAGCGGCCGCGCGCCAGCGGGCTCCACGGGATCACGCCGATGCCTTCGGCCCTGCAGAGCGGCAGCATCTCGCGCTCTTCCTCGCGGTAGAGCAGGTTGAGGTAGTTCTGCATCGTCGCGAAGCGGGCCCAGCCGTGCCGGTCGGAAAGCGCCAACGCCTTCGCGAACTGCCACGCGAACATCGACGAGGCGCCGATGTGCAATGCCTTGCCGGCGCGCACCACGTCGTTCAGCGCTTCGAGCGTCTCTTCGATCGGCACCAGCGGATCCCAGCGGTGGATCTGGTACAGATCGACGTAGTCGGTGCCGAGCCGCTTCAGGCTGGCATCGATCTCCGCGAGGATCGCCTTTCTCGACAAGCCCGCGCCGTTTGGCCCCTTGTGCATGCGGCCGTTGACCTTGGTGGCGATGACGAGCTCGCCGCGGCGCGCGTACTCGAGCAGCGCCCGGCCGGTGATCTCTTCACTGCTGCCGTCGGAATAGACGTTGGCGGTGTCGAAGAAATTGATGCCGAGGTCGAGCGCCTTCCTGAAGAAAGGTCGGCTCGCGGCCTCCGGCAGCGTCCAGGCGTGGTTGCCACGGGCCGGCTCGCCATAGCTCATGCAGCCGAGGCAGATCCGGGACACGTCGAGGCCGGTGCGGCCGAGCTTGATGGTCTTCATCTCTCGACCATAGCCGAAGCTCTCGACTTTGGCAGGCGCCTTGTGCGGCTGCACGCTAGCTGTCGCCGACGCCCTCCTTGCGGCGGTGCGCCTGCAGCCAGGCCAGCTTGGCCGCGTAGATGTCGTGCTGGCCGCGCGTCGTGCTGTTGTCCATCGCCAGCCGCATCTGCCTGGTCGCCTGCGCGACGTCGCCGAGACGCCAGTCGGCCACGCCGAGCCAGAAGTGGAACTCGTCGTCGTAGTCGGCCCGCTCGACCTCGCGGCTGAAGTAGTCGCGCGCGGCCAGCCAGTCGTCGCGACGCATCGCGTCGAGCCCGAGGTTGAAGAAATGGAACGGCGGATACGGCTCGATCTCGGCCAACCGCCGGCGCACGGCGTCGGCATCGTCGATGCGGCCGTCGCGCTCGTAGCTCTGGGCGAGATTCGCCAGCACCAGTGTGTTGCGCGGGTCGACCACGAGCGCACGATCGAAGGCGGAGATGGCCTCGGTGAGGTTGCCATGGCGAAGGTAGACGACGCCGAGCGTGTTGTAGGCGCTCGCGTAGCCCGGGTCCTGGCGCAACGACTCGGCCGCCCAGGCATACGCGTCGTCGATGCGGCCCCGGGTCATCGCCTCGGCGGCGCGATTGTTGGCGTACATGGCGAGGACCGTCGCTTCGTCGATCTCATGCGTGCGCAAGCGCCGCAGCTCCTGCGGCGGCAAAAAGTCGATCGTCATCGGGCTCAGGTCGCGCGGGCCGGAGGCATCGATCGTGCGGCGCCCGATCGTCACGTTGACGTGCCCGCTCGCGAACATCAGGTCGCCGTTGCGGCTCCAGGTCTCGTCGAGATAGGCGCTTTGGTAGACGACGGACAACTGCAGCTCGCGCGCCAGCGCCGCCGTCATGATGACGAGCGACAGGCAGTTGCCGGAGCGGGTCTCGAAGGCCTCCGCCGCGGTCTTCGTCTTCTCCGAGTCGTACTCGAGCTTGAGTTGCGAGCGCTTGTAGAGCGCCTCGATCAGGCCGGCCTGGCGGCCCTTGCTGTGCAGTTGCGCGGCGATGTCGACCTCGAGGTAGCGCCGCATCGCGGCATCGACGGCGAAGACTTCGGCGGTCGAAATGCGCTCGGTGGGCGGACCGAACAGGCGATCGGCGAGCAGGTCGTCGACGCGCTGCGGCGGCGGTGCGCTGGCGCAGGCCGAGACCAGGCCTGCAGCGAGGATGAGCAACAGGGTCGACAGGATTCGCATGCAGGCCTCCTGGCGTTGAGATGCCGGCGAACGCCCAGGCTCGACGGGCCACCCATCACAGCATGAATGCCGGCGCGACGCAGCCGGGTTTGTGCCGCCGCGACGGCGCATCCCGGCAAACCGCCGCTTCCATGTGCTCAGGCCTGCGCGGCGATGCCGAGCGTGCCTTCCACGCCCTCGACGAAGCTGCGCTCCTCGCGCCGGATGAAGCGCTTCGACTGGGCGAAGGCGAAGTTCTCGCGGCTCTCGGCGTCGACCTTGAGCCGGTCGCGGTAGGCCTCGTAGGCGGCCAGGCTCTGGAACGAGATCAGGCCCCAGGCGATGTCGTTCGTGCCTTCGTGAGGCAGGAAGTAGCCGAGCAGGTGTCCGCCGCAGCGCGGAATGATCCGGCCCCAGGTCTCGGCGTAGCTGCGGAAGGTGTCGCGCTGGAACGGGTCGATCTCGTAGCGGATGAAGCAAGTGATGGTCATGTCGATGTCCGGAGTTCGTCGGCTGCACGATAGCGCCTGCGTTGGTCATGATGGTTCGGCTACGATCGAACCATGAAAGACGGACCGAACATCGTCGGCATCGCCGCCCTGATCGGCGACCACGCCCGCGCCGAGGTGCTGACGGCGCTCCTCGCCGATCGCGCGCTGACCGCTACCGAGCTCGCCGCGGTCGCCGGCGTGACCAAGCAGACCATCAGCGGCCATCTCGCCAAGCTGCTCGAGGCCGGCCTGATCGGCGTCGAGCAGCAGGGCCGGCACCGCTATTTCCGCCTCGCCGATCACGATGTGGCGGAGCTGCTCGAATCGCTGATGGGCATTGCCTTCCGGACCGGCGCGGTCCGCGTGCGCTCCGGGCCGCGCGAGCCGGCGCTGCGCAAGGCGCGGGTCTGCTACGACCACCTGGCCGGCGGGCTGGCGGTCGCTGCCTTCGAGACGCTGGTCGCCCAGCGCGTCTTCGCCGGTGTCGGCTCGCAGCTTCGGCTGACTGCCGCGGGTCGCGGCTGGTTCACGGCGTTCGGCGTCGATCCGGCGTTGCCTGGAGCAGGCCGGCGGGCATTCTGCCGACCCTGCCTCGATTGGGGCGAACGCCGTCACCATCTGGGCGGCGCGCTGGGCGCGGCACTGCTGGATCGCATCTTCGCGCTGCGCTGGGCCAGCCGCGTCGCCGATTCGCGCGTCGTCGCCTTCACGCCGAGCGGCGAGCGCGCGTTTCGCTCGCTGCTCGTGCCGCCGGACGCCGCGCGGGACTGACGTGGGCGGCCCTCGCCAGACCCGACAGCGCGGCGACGCGTCGCGGGCACCCGGCTTGCCCCTTCTTCCCGCCGATCCGGTACGCCGCAGGGAAAGAAGTCGATGAGCAAGAAAACAAAGTCTGCGCGGTCGCGCGAGGGTGACATTGCCGATGCCGGCAACCTGCCGTTCGAAGCCACCGAACTCGCGGCCGGCGGTGAGCTGCACCAGGTCATGCGCGGCGCGCACCCTGCGTTGACCACCAACCAGGGTCTGCCGATCTCCGACAACCAGAACTCGCTCCGAGCCGACGTGCGCGGGCCGACGTTGCTCGAAGACTTCATCCTGCGCGAGAAGATCACGCATTTCGATCACGAGCGAATTCCCGAGCGCATCGTTCACGCCCGCGGCACGGCGGCGCACGGCTTCTTCGAGCTCACCCATTCGCTGGCCGAGCACACGACAGCCAAGGTCCTCACCGAGGTCGGCGAGCGCACGCCGCTGTTCACGCGCATTTCGACGGTCGCCGGCGGCGCCGGCTCGGTCGACACGCCCCGCGACGTGCGCGGCTTCGCCGTCAAGCTCTACACCAAGGAAGGCAACTGGGATCTGGTCGGCAACAACATCCCGGTCTTCTTCATCCAGGACGCGATCAAGTTTCCCGACCTCATCCACGCCGTGAAGATGGAGCCCGACCGGGGCTTCCCGCAAGCCGCGACGGCACACGACACGTTTTGGGACTACATCTCGCTGACGCCGGAATCGATGCACATGGTGATGTGGATCATGTCCGACCGCACCTTGCCACGATCGCTGCGCATGATCGAGGGCTTCGGCATTCACAGCTTTCGGCTCGTCAACGCCGCCGGCGATTCGACCTTCGTGAAATTTCATTGGCGACCGAAGCTCGGCCTGCAATCGACCATCTGGGACGAGACGGTGAAGATCGCCGGTGCCGACCCCGACTTTCTCCGGCGCGACATGTTCGAGGCGATCCAGTCGGGCGCATTTCCGGAATGGGAATTGGCGGTCCAGCTGTTCACGCAGGAAGAAGCCGAGGGCTTCCCCTTCGATCACCTTGACGCGACCAAACTGGTTCCTGAGGAGCTCGTGCCGCTGAAGGTGGTCGGCCGCATGGTTCTGAACCGTTGGCCCGACAACTTCTTCGCCGAGACCGAGCAAGTCGCGTTCTGCCCGTCGCACCTCGTCCCGGGCATCGACTTCTCGAACGATCCGTTGCTGCAAGGCCGCCTCTTTTCGTACCTCGACACCCAGCTGTCGCGCCTCGGCTCGCCGAACTTCCACCAGATTCCCATCAACGCGCCGAAGTGTCCGTTCGCCAACCAGCAACGCGACGGCCACATGCAGATGGCGCAGCCCAAGGGCCGCGTCTCCTACGAGCCGAACACGCTGGCGACCGATTCGGCCCGCGAGACGCCGACGCAAGGCTTTCGCAGCGCCACCGTCGCCGAGAACGGCGAGCGCGGCCGCGTTCGCTCCGAGACCTTTGCCGATCACTACAGCCAGGCGCGCATGTTCTATCGCAGCCAGACCGGGCCCGAGCAGGCGCACATCGCTTCTGCGCTCGTGTTCGAGCTCTCGAAGGTCGAGACGCTGGCGATTCGTCAGGCCATGGTCGGCCATTTGCGCCACGTCGACGGTGACCTCGCGCAGCGCGTCTGCGATGGCCTCGGGCTCGAAGCCTTGCCGCCCGCGCCGCCGGCCGCCGCCCCAGTCCAGGACATGGCCGCCTCCCCGGCCTTGCAGATCATCGGCAAGATGAAGGCGACGCTCGAAGGCCGTGCCGTCGCCATCCTCTGCGCCGACGGCTCCGACGCCAGGCTCGTGGCCCTGGTTCGGAAGGCGGCGCTCGATGCCGGCGCGAGCGTGAAGATCGTCGCGCCGAAAGTGGGCGGCGTTCGCCTCGGCGACGGTTCGCGCCTCGCCGCCGATGGCCAGCTTGCCGGCACGCCGTCGGTGCTGTTCGATGCGGTCGCGGTCATCCTCTCGGACAACGGCGCCGCGGCGCTTGCCAAGGAAGGTGCAGCGATCGATTTCGTGCGCGACGCCTACGGCCATCTGAAGGCGATCGCGATCGATCGCGGCGGCCAGGCGCTGTTGCAACGGGCGGGCGCCGATGCCGATGCCGGCGTCGTCGCCGCGAGCGACGCGAAAGCGTTCATTGCCGCCGCATCGACGCGACAGTGGGCTCGCGAGCCTTCGGTGCGCATCCTCGCTTGAGCCGACGCCCGGGGCGGCCCGGCTCCGCTGCGGCAACGTCCCGTGCGGCGGCCGACAGCGGCCCGAAAGGAAGGCGGCGTGGCCGATCGGAATGCAAATGCGGCGCGCGCTGCCCACGTCATGGCGCGCACTCCGGCCTTGCTCGAGGCTTGGCGCGCCGCGATCGCCACCGATCCGCAACTGACGACGAGCCAGTCGCTGCCACGGGCCCAGCGATCGAGGATTCCGGCCCCGGCTTTCATGCCGGGCCCGGCTCGCCTCTTGTCAGAAGGATCCGACCGGATGAACAACCTATTGAGACATGAGATCTAGCCTTGGCGCGTCACGGCCGGGCCGC
>DAIMIM010000206.1:0-6273 GCA_036722755.1 Caldimonas sp.
AGCGCGCGATCCGCATCGCCGAGGTGCTGGGCACGCCGCTCTACATCGTCCACGTCTCGAGCGAGGACTCGGCCGCGGCGATCATCCGTGCGCGCAGCAAGGGGCAGCGCGTCTACGGCGAAGTGCTCGCCGGCCACCTGACGATCGACGACTCGGTCTACCGCAACCCCGACTGGAACATCGCCGCCGCGCACGTGATGAGCCCGCCGTTTCGCGCCAGGCGCCATCAGGACGCGCTCTGGGGCGCGCTCGCCGCCGGCCATCTGCAGACGACGGCGACCGACCATTGCGCCTTCTGCAGCGAGCAGAAGGGCGTGGGCCGAGACGACTTCACCAAGATCCCGAATGGCTGCGCCGGTGTCGAGGACCGCATGTCGGTGCTGTGGGATGCCGGCGTCAACTCGGGCCGGCTGACGCCGAACGAGTTCGTGCGCGTCACCTCGACCAACGCGGCGCAGATCTTCAACCTCTACCCGAGAAAGGGCGCGATCGCCGTCGGCAGCGACGCGGACCTCGTCGTCTGGGATCCGAGCGCGACCAAGACCATCACCACTGCCGGCAGCATCTCGAAGGTCGGCTACAACATCTTCGAGGGCCGCAAGGTGACGGGGCTGGCGAAGGTGACGCTGTCGCAGGGCAACATCGTCTGGATGGACGGCGAGCTGCGCACGCAGCGCGGCGCCGGCCGCTACGTGAAGCGGCCGCCTTTCGCGCCGATGTTCGACGCGCTCAAGCGCCAGGCCGAGCGGCACCTGCCGCACCCGGTCGCGCGGGCCGCCTGACGACAGCGCCCGATGCCCGCTCCCGACATTCGCTGCGGCCGGCTCGGCGAGGGCGACTACGCGCGCAACTTCGCCGACGCGCATCCGCCGCTCACGCCCGTGCAGGCGCTGATCGAAGCCGAGCGCTGCTACTACTGCCACGACGCGCCCTGCGTCACGGCCTGCCCGACCGGCATCGACATTCCGTCGTTCGTGCGCCGCATCGGCGAAGACAACCTGCGCGGCGCGGCCAGGGCGATCCTCGACGCCAACATCTTCGGCGGCATGTGCGCGCGCGTCTGCCCGACCGAGGTGCTCTGCGAGCAGGCCTGCGTGCGCAACACCAACGAAGACAAGCCGGTCGAGATCGGCCTGCTGCAGCGCCGCGCGACCGATGCCTACTTCGCCGCGCCCGGCGCGCCGCTGTTCAGGCGCGGCGACGCGACGGGCAAGCGCATCGCCGTGGTCGGCGCCGGGCCGGCCGGCCTGTCGTGCGCGCACCGCGCCGCCATGCTCGGACACGAGGTCACCGTGTTCGAGGCGCGACCGAAGCCCGGCGGCCTCAACGAATACGGCCTGGCGACGTACAAGACGGTCGACGGCTTCGCGCAGAAGGAGATCGACTGGCTGCTCTCGATCGGCGGCATCGAGATGCGCTACGGGCAGGCGATCGGCGAGCAGACGACGTTGGGCGCATTGAGCGACCGCCACGACGCCGTCTTTCTCGGCCTGGGCCTGGGCGGCGTCAATGCGCTCGGCCTCGCGTCGGAGCGGGCCGCCGGTGTCGACGATGCGGTCGCCTTCATCGCCGGTCTCCGCCAGGCAAGCGACGTCGCGGCCGTGCCGGTGGGCCGCCGCGTCGTCGTCATCGGCGGCGGCATGACGGCCGTCGACGCGGCGGTGCAATCGCGCTTGCTCGGTGCCGAGGAAGTGACGATCGTCTATCGGCGCGACGAAGCACGCATGCCGGCATCCGGCGACGAGGTCGAATGGGCGCAGAAAAACGGCGTGACGATCCGGACCTGGAGCGTGCTCGAGTCGCTCGAGAACGAAGGCCGCGCCATCGCGGGCGCCACATTTGCGCAGGTCGCGGAGGTCGCGGGCAAGCTCGAAGCCACCGGCAGGCGCTGGCGCATCGCCGCCGACACGGTGCTGAAGGCGATCGGGCAGACGCTGGTGCTGGCCGATCCGCTGCTGGCGACGCTGGTGCTCCGCGCCGGCCGCATCGCGGTCGACGCCGAAGGCCGCACGTCGTTGCCCGGGGTGTGGGCGGGCGGCGATTGCACCTTCGGTGGCCAGGACCTCACGGTCGAGGCCGTCGAGCACGGCAAGATCGCAGCGCATTCGATCGATCGCGCATTCGGCATGGTTCGCACCGGGCCGGCCTTCTCGCGCGTTCGCCGCGCCGCCTGAATCACGACTGAAGACCATGGCCGATCTCCGCACGACCTTCGCCGGCATCGCCAGCCCGAACCCATTCTGGCTCGCCTCCGCGCCGCCGACCGACAAGGAAACCAACGTCGTGCGCGCCTTCGAAGCGGGCTGGGGAGGCGTCGTCTGGAAGACGCTCGGCGAAGCCGGCCCGCCGATCGTCAACGTCAACGGGCCGCGCTATGCGGCGCTCTATGCGCAGGACCGGCGCCTGATCGGCTTCAACAACATCGAGCTCATCACCGACCGGCCGCTCGAGACCAACCTGGCCGAGATCGCCCGCGTCAAGCGCGCGTGGCCCGATCGCGCGGTCGTCGTCTCGATCATGGTGCCGTGCGAAGAGCAGGCGTGGCGGGCGATCCTGCCGATGGTCGAAGACACCGGCTGCGACGGCGTCGAGCTCAACTTCGGCTGCCCGCACGGCATGAGCGAGCGCGGCATGGGCTCGGCGGTCGGCCAGGTGCCCGAGTACATCGAGATGGTGACGCGCTGGTGCAAGCAGATCACGCGGCTGCCGGTGATCGTCAAGCTCACGCCCAACGTCGCCGACATCAAGCCGCCGGCGCTGGCCGCGCACCGCGGTGGCGCCGATGCGGTCTCGCTCATCAACACCGTCAACTCGGTGATGGGCGTCGATCTCGACGCGCTGCTGATCGATCCGCACACCGGCGCGACCGGCTCGCACGGTGGCTACTGCGGGCCGGCGGTCAAGCCGATCGCACTGCACATGGTCGCCGAGATCGCGCGCACCCAGGCGATGGCCGGGCTGCCGATCTCCGGTATCGGCGGCATCTCGACCTGGAAGGACGCGGCCGAGTTCGTCGCCCTCGGCGCCGGCAACGTGCAGATCTGCACCGCGGCGATGACCTACGGCTTCAAGATCATCGACGAGCTGTGCAGCGGCCTTTCCGAATACATGGACGCGAAGGGCTTCGAGCGCATCGAGGCCTTTCGCGGCCGGGCGGTGCGCTCGATCGTCGACTGGAACGCGCTCGATCTCAACCGCATCGAGAAGGCGCTGATCGACCAGTCGCTCTGCATCGGCTGCGGCCGCTGCCATGTCGTCTGCGAAGACACGTCGCACCAGGCGATCACGGCGACCAAAGACGGCCAGCGTCACTTCGAGGTGATCGATGCGGAATGCGTCGGCTGCAATCTCTGCGTCTCGGTCTGTCCGGTGCCGGAGTGCATCACCATGCACGCTCTGCAGCCGGGCCAGATCGACACGCGGACCGGCCGCATCGTCGATGGCGGCTATGCGAACTGGACGACGCATCCGAACAACCCGGCACGCGTGACCGCGTGATGCCGAACCCGCCGCCACCGCCGTCGTCGCCCGCCACCGTCGAGGTCGACCATGTCTCGGTGGTCTACCCGGCGAAGGAGCACACCGTCACGGCGCTCGCCGACATCAGCCTGTCGATCCGCGAAGGCGAATTCATTTCGCTGATCGGCCCGTCGGGATGCGGCAAGACGACGCTGCTGCGCGTCATCGCCGATCTCGAGCAGGTGAGCGCGGGCACGGTCCGGGTCAACGGCCTGCCGGCGCGCGAGGCGCGGCTGGCCCGCGCCTACGGCTACGTGTTCCAGGCGCCGGCGCTGTTCCCCTGGCGCACCGTGCTCGGCAACGTCTGCCTGCCGCTGGAGATCCACGGGCTCGACAAGGCCAGGGCCAGGGCCGTGGCGATGGACCACCTCGCGCGCGTCGGGCTGCAGGGCTTCGAGGGCAAGTACCCGTGGCAGCTTTCGGGCGGCATGCAGCAGCGCGTCTCGATCGCCCGCGCGCTCGGCTTCGAGCCGAAGCTCCTGATGATGGACGAGCCGTTCGGCGCGCTCGACGAGATCACGCGGGACCGCCTCAACGAGCAGCTGCTGCGCCTGTGGGAGAAGGAACGGCGCACCGTCGTCTTCGTCACGCACTCCATTCCCGAGGCGGTGTTCCTGTCGTCGCGCATCGTCGTGATGTCGCCGCGGCCCGGGCGCATCGTCGAGGTCATCGAGTCCGGCCTGCCGAGCGACCGCACGCTCGACATCAGGGACACGCCCGAATTCACGGCCATCGCGCATCGCGTTCGCGTCGCCTTGCAGGAAGGCCATGGCGGCCACTGAGGCGGTGCGCGGGCGGCTCGGCGCGCTCTGGTTTCGCGCCGGCCCGGTGCTGGTCGTGCTCGCGGTCCTGCTGCTCGTCTGGTACGCCGCCGCCGTCGCTCTCAACGCTGCCCAGGTCATCGAGCGCACGCTGTCGTCCGAGCCCGGCTGGAGCGCGGCAGACCTGGTCCGGCTCACGCTCTCGATGGATCGCCCGGTGCTGCCCGCGCCGCATCAGATCGCGCTCGACCTGTTCGATTCGATCTTCGGCTGGCCGCTCGATTCGCCGCGCAATCTGCTCTACCACGCCGCCGTCACGAGCTCGGCGACGCTGCTGGGCTTCGCCATGGGCACTGCACTGGGTGCGCTGATCGCCGTCCTCATCGTCCATTCGAGAACGCTCGAGCGCAGCCTCTTTCCCTGGGTGATCGCGTCGCAGACCGTCCCGGTCCTGGCGATCGCACCGATCGTCATCGTCATCCTCGGCAGCATGGGAATGACCGGCGTGTTTCCCAAGGCCGTGATCTCCATGTACCTGTGCTTCTTCCCGGTCGCGGTCGCGCTCGTCAAGGGCCTGCGCTCGCCCGGCGTGATGGAGCTCGAGCTGCTGCACACCTACGCGGCATCGGCACGGAACACGTTCTGGAAGCTGCGTGTGCCGGCCTCGCTGCCGTTCCTCTTTCCTGCGCTGCGCGTCGGCATCGCCGCCGGCCTGGTCGGCGCCATCGTCGGCGAGCTGCCCACCGGCGCGCAGGCCGGGCTCGGCGCGCGCCTTCTCACGGGCTCGTATTACGGCAACACCGTGCAGATCTGGTCGGCGCTCGTCATGTCGGCCCTGCTCGGGCTGGTGCTGACCGGCGGCGTTGCGCTGGCCGAGCGCTGGCTCACGCCCGGAGGCAAGCGATGAGCCTGGCGTGGCTCGTGCCCCTGCTCGTGCTGATGCTCGTCGTCGCCGTGCTCAGCGTGCGACGCGTCGCATCGCTGCAAGGCGACGGCCCGGCCGCACGGTTCGGCGCGCCGCTGCTGTTCGGCGCCTGGATCCTCGTCTTCTGGCAGCTCCTGACCTGGGCGCTCGACGTGCCGCAGGTGCTGCTGCCGGCGCCGAGCCGCATCGGTCATTCGCTGCTCGAAAACGGCGGCATTCTGGCTGGAGATTTCGTCCAGACGGTGCTGCATTCGGCGCTGATCGGTCTCGGCGTCGGTTGCGCGCTCGGCTTCACGACCGGCGTGCTGATCGATCGCAGCCCCTTCCTGCAGCGCGGCCTGCTGCCCGTGGCCGCTCTCGCCAGCACCGTGCCGCTGGTCGGCATCGCGCCCATCATGGTGATGTGGTTCGGCTTCGACTGGCATTCGAAGGCAGCGGTCGTCGTCGTCATGACGTTCTTCCCGATGCTCGTCAACACCCTCGCCGGGCTCGGGGAATCCGGCTACATGGAGCGCGACCTGATGCGCTCCTACGGCGCCGGCTACTGGCGAACGCTGGTCTCGCTGCGCATCCCGGTGGCGCTGCCCTTCATCTTCAACGCGCTCAAGATCAACTCGACGCTGGCGATGATCGGCGCCATCGTCGCCGAGTTCTTCGGCTCGCCGATCGCCGGCCTCGGCTTTCGCATCTCGACCGAAGCGGCGCGGCTCAACATGGGGCTGGTCTGGGCGGCGATCGTCGTCTCCGCGCTGGCCGGATCCTTGCTCTACGGGTTGCTCGGCTGGCTCGAGCGGCGCGTCACGTTCTGGCATCCGTCGTTCCGGGCCGCCGGATGAGTTCAAATGCTCGCCTGTCGCAGACCGATCGTCACACGCCGCAAGGCACAACCCCGGAGTTTTCGATGCGCAAAACCGCTCTTCTGATTTCGCTGCTGCTGGCCGGCGTGGCCGGCGCCGCCGCCGCGGCCGACAAGGTCACCGTGCAGCTCAAGTGGCTGCCGCAGGCCCAGTTCGCCGGCTACTACGTGGCCCAGGCCAAGGGCTTCTACAAGGACGCCGGCCTCGACGT
>DAIMIM010000207.1:0-6269 GCA_036722755.1 Caldimonas sp.
GACGCATCTCCTCGAGGGCCTCGCGGGCGAGCGAGGGAATGCGGGCGCTGTCGTTGGTGTGGACGATCGTCAGCAACTTGGCGCCGAGGTCGTCGTGCAGATCCGAGGCGATTCGCTTGCGCTCGCGCTCCGCGTACTGGCCGACCCGCTGCGCCGTCAACTGCTCGACCCGGGTCTCGATCTCCGCGTGCAGGTGCTGCAGCTGGCCGGCGATCCGGTTGCGATCCTCCTCGGTGGCGCGCAGCGCCCTTGCGAACATCAGGAACAGACGCATGCCGACCGCGCTCATCAGGATCGGCACGACGATCCGCCCGGGCGGATAGGACGGTCGTTCGATCAGCCCGGCCTGCACGCCGAGCTCCGCGAACAGCGCCAGCGTGCCGATCGCCACCGCCACCGCCATCGGCCCGAAGTCGCGCGGCCGCTGGTGTCGCGTGATCGCCAGGTAGATGCCCATGACGCCCAGCAGCTCGAGCGTCAGCAGCACGTACCAGACGCGAGCGACGTCGAACAGCCGGTCGGGGCCGGCCAGCACCATCGACACCGGCATGACCACCCACTGCAGCGCCGTCGTGTTTTCGATGGCGCGCGAGCGGCGGCCGGCGAAGGTGAGGAAGAACTGGACGACGAGCGCGAGCTGCACTGCCCAGGATGCGCTCAGCAGGAACTCGGTCACGTCGTTGGTCCAGGGGAGATCGTGTGCCGCGGAGGTCAGCGACCAGGCCGCCCAGGCCAGGCTGAGCCAGCCGAGGTAGGAGAAATAGACCTCGCGCCGGTTGATCCAGCCAACGGCGATCAGCACGCAGCCCAGGCCGATCAGGATCAGGCTGCTGGCGTCGAGCCACGTCGCCCCCCAGAACAGATGCGCCGCGTGCTTTGCGCGCAGGCTCGACTGCAGGCCGATCTCGATCGGCGACAGGCCGGCGGCCGACTGGCGCGAGGCAACGCGTCGCAGCGCGTGGCCCTGGATGCGGATGTCGAGCACGTTGTCGGTGGCGCGCAGGAGCGCTGGAGGCAGGATCACGAGCTCAGCGCGCTCGCAGTTGCGCGACACCGGCTCGGCCATGCGGCCGCCGCTGAAGATGAGCTGGCCGTTCAGCCGCACCTGCAAGTTGCTGCAGGCGCGCTCGATGTACGAGGCCAGAAGCTCGTCGGGGAGGGGCTGGCCGTCCAGTCTGAAGCCCACCCGATACCAGACGCTGCCCTCGTAGCCGGGGAGCGTCCGCGACCAGTCGTCGGGAAGCGTCACCAGGGTCGCCAGGCCGCCGGCAGGATAGGCGTTGGCCCCGCTCGGCACCGCCAGCGCGCGATCGATGGTGATCTCGGGCGACAGCGCCACCGGGGCCGCTGCTGCCGGGCCGATCGACCAGGCGGCCAGCGCGACGATCAGCGACAGCCAGGGTCTGGCCGCGGCGCGGGCCCTGGACATGGCGGGAGCAGCGGGCATCGGAAGGCCGATTGTGCGGGATCGCCTTCGTTCACCGATCGCGGCGCGGGCAAAGAAAAAGGCGAACCGGAGTTCGCCTTTGCTTGCTGGCCGCTGTGATGCGGCGGCCTTCGACCGTCAGCTCTTGCGGCGCCGACGGGCCATGAATCCCACCGCGCCCAGACCGGCCATGAACAGCGCATAGGTCTCAGGCTCGGGGACGGCCGTCACTTGGGACTGAATGGTTCCCGAGAAGCCGATCGTCTGGCCCGCCATGACACTGACGTCATTCACCCAAAAGGTGAAGCTTCCGCCATCGAACGTGAAAGACTGGGGTGTGTTGTCGAAGTCGATGAGCACGCCGCCATGGTCGACAGCAGCTACCGTTCCGACGAGCCTGTCGGTGAAGATCGGGTGATTGCTCGGCAGGACGCCGCTCGGGTCGACGAAGGTGATCATCAAGTCGAAATGATTTCCGTCGTACGTGAACGGGGTGCCGGTGAGGGTGAACGAGCCCAGGTTGTCGACGTTATGCCCGGGAGGCGCGATGCCCTGCGCCCCGATACCGAGGAAGCCGTTCGCCGTGACGCCGCTGAAGTTGGACATCAGATAGGTCAGCCCGGACAGGGTAACCGTCTGTGTGCCTGAGCTGTCGTTCGTCGGCGTGCACGAGGTGAGCGGCGATGCCGCGAAACAGCCGTTGGTGTAGCCGCTGAACGTGGTTTCGACGGCGCTGGCCGCGCCGGAGGACAGGGCGAGGAGCGCCCCGGCTGCGACCGCGAGGGCTCGCGGGTTCGTAAACGGTTTGAATTTCATATGCACTCCAGGCAAAAAGGGCGGCGATGCGCGAGGGACGAAGAGGGGACTGTCAGGACTGAATTGGGCGCGCTCGCAGGGATCGCACAAACCCCCGGAACAAGGGGGTTTCTGTAGGACTTCAGGCGATCGTGTGAACGCCGCGAAATGGCGCGCCGCCGGCCGACGCTGCCTGCCGCTTGGCGACGACGGCGATGCCGAGAAGGCCCATGGCCATCAGCAAGACGGTCGAAGGCTCCGGGATGGGCGCATAGATGAGATCCTGATGGGCGCTGCTGTCCAGGACGCTGATCCCCGGCCCGGCGCCGTTGTTGCCGAGCGCGGCAAGCCAGTTCGACGCCAGAGTCAACGCACCCGATGAATCGGCCGTGCCGCCGGTGAACGACGCGGAGCCGTGGCTCAGGTCGTAGGTGCCGGTGGTTTCATAGGCGATTTCCCAGACCGCGATCTGGAAGGCGGCTTCGTGGACCGCGTCGCTGATCACGCCCGCCGTGGCGAAGAGCTTGCTCAGGTCGGCGTAGGCGTTGCTGTTCGCGAACGCGTGCGACGAACCGACCGGCGTGTACTCCGGATACGGTGCCGCGCCGAAGTTGATCGTCTGATAGACGTCGACGCAATAGCTGGTGAACGACGGGCCGCCGTTGAGCACCGTCGAAAAACCGCCTGCCGAGACGCCTTCGCTGATCGGCGTGTCGGGGCTCGACAGGTTGATGGTGACGGTCTCCGAGCCGTGCGCGAAGCCGGGGAAGTTGACGTTGTCGGCCCAGGCTCCCGCAGAAGCGGCCAGTGCGAACGTGGCGGCTGCGAGCCGAAGGGTGGTGTTTGACATGTTGGGTGCTGATCGTTGGCGCCGGGTATCGACGGGACGGACAGACTGTAAGAAAGGGGCGCGGATCAGGCATCCCGCGAACGCGGGGGTTGGCCGGGGCAACGCGACGAGCGGTCGCCGCCGCGGGCGTTTTCACGACGGAAAAGGCCGCGCCGCGGTCAATTCGTTGCTGCTTGGTCGAGTTCGTAACTCGCAGTAAGCGCCGCGAGCCAGTGTCGCCATTGAAGCCACGCCGGCCGCTCCCATCTGGCGCCGATGCCCCTGCGTGCCATTGCCCTGCTCCTGCACGTCTACGTCGGCTGGCGCATCGCCCCCGATCTCGGCGCCGGCTGGGCGACCGCGCTGTTCGTGGCCATGCTGGCGGTGTCGTTTCTGACCATGCCCTTCGGCCTGCGGGCGCGACGATCGGAGCCGTCTCGCCGCAGCGATCGGCTGCTTGCGTGGACCGGCCTGCTGGCGATGGGCCTGTTCTCGTCGCTGTTCGTGCTGACGCTCGTGCGCGACCTGGCCATCGTCGCCGTGGCGGCCGTTGCCTGGCTGGCTGCGCGAGGCGTCGCTATGGGGATGTTCGCGACCCTCACCGCGCGCGTCGTCGTCGTCGCGGCCGTGCTGGTGACTGCGTGGGGCTTCCTCAACGCCAGGCGGACCGCCGCCGTGGTGCGCGTCGACGTGCCGGTGCCCGATCTGCCGGCGGCACTGAACGGCTTCTCGATCGCGCAGATCAGCGACATCCACGTCGGGCCGACGATCAGGCGGCCCTACCTCGAGGCCATCGTCGAGACCGTGAACGGCCTGGGCGCCGACCTGGTGGCGATCACCGGCGACCTGGTGGACGGCTCCGTGCAAGAGCTCGCCGAGCATGTCGCGCCGCTGGCCTCGTTGCGCTCGCGCGAAGGAACGTTCTTCGTCACCGGCAATCACGAGTACTACTCCGGCGCCGCTGCCTGGGTGCGCGAGCTGCGCCGGCTCGGCGTCACGGTGCTGATGAACGAGCACGTCGTCGTGCGCCGCGCCGATGCGGCGGTCGTTGTCGCCGGCGTCACCGACTACAACGCGGGCCATTTCGACCGCGCCGACGCCAGCGATCCCCGCGCCGCGCTGGTCGGCGCCCCGCCCGCGGCCCTGCGCGTGCTGCTGGCGCACCAGCCGCGCAGCGCCGCAGCCGCCGAGGCCGCCGGTTTCGATCTTCAGTTGTCGGGTCACACGCACGGCGGCCAGTTCTGGCCGTGGAACCTGTTGGTCCGCCTGCATCAGCCCTTCACGGCCGGGCTGAAGCGGTGGCGCCGGATGTGGGTCTACACGAGCCGAGGCACTGGTTACTGGGGCCCGCCCAAGCGCTTCGGGGCGCCGTCCGAGATCACCCTGATTCGCCTCGTCGTGGCGACCGGCGCCGTGCCGGCACCCTCCCGGGCGGCCTGGGTCGCGTCGCCTGCGGCCGGTCGAGCCTGAGCCACCCCGCGCCTCTACAATCGACAGGTTTTGCCGGCGCCGCCCTGCGCGCGGCGCGAGAGGATCCATCCCGTGTTCATTTCCGAAGCCCTTGCCCAAGTCGCGCCCACCGCGGCTCCCGCCGGCCCGCTCGACGCGTTCGGCGGCTTCAACATCATCTTCATGGTCGGCATGTTCGCCGTCCTGTACATGGTGATGATCCGGCCGCAGATGAAGCGGCAGAAAGAGGCCAAGACCATGCTCGACGCCCTGGCCAAGGGCGACGAGGTCGTGACTTCGGGCGGCATGCTGGGCAAGATCTCGAAGATCGGCGACACCTTCTTGACCCTCGAGGTGGCCAACGGCGTCGAGCTTCAGGTCCAGCGCTCGGCGGTGATCCAGGTGATGCCGAAGGGCACGGTCAAGTGAATCTGCGGAGTCTCGCGTGAACCGCTATCCGGCCTGGAAATACGCGCTCCTCGCGGTCGCGCTGCTGGTCGGCATCGTCTACGCCTTGCCGAACTTCTTCGGCGAGGCGCCCGCGGTGCAGGTCTCGAGCGGCAAGGTGACGCTCAAGCTCGAGCCCTCGCTCGCGGGCACGGTCGAGCAGATCCTCGCCAAGGCCGGTCTCAAGCCCGATTTCGTGCAGTTCGACGGCAACTCGGTGAAGGCGCGCTTCGCCGATCTCGATGCGCAGCGCAAGGCCGAGGAGGCGATCGCCGCGGCACTGAATCCCGATGCGAGCGATCCGAGCTACATCGTCGCCCTCAATCTGCTGTCGCGCTCGCCGAAGTGGCTGACGGCCTTGCATGCCTTGCCGATGTATCTCGGCCTCGATCTGCGCGGCGGCGTGCACTTCCTGATGCAGGTCGACATGAAGGCGGCGTTGACGCGAAAGGCCGATTCGGTCGTCGGCGACGTGCGCACGCTGCTGCGCGACAAGAACATCCGCCATGCCGGCATCAGCCGCGACGCCAACACCGTGACGATCCGTTTTCGCGACCATGACACGCTGGTCGCCAGCCAGACGCTCCTTCAGGACCGGCTTGCCGATCTCGACTGGCGAGAGTCGGCGGACGGCACCGACTGGAAGCTGAGCGGCAACTTCAAGCCCGATTCCGGCACGCGAATGCAGAACGAGGCCATCAAGCAGAACATGGTCACGCTGGCGCGGCGGCTCGCCTCGCTACCGGAAACCGCGCGTGCCGAGCCGGTCATCCAGCAGCAAGGACAGGACCGCATCATCGTCGAGCTGCCGGGCATCCAGGACACTGCCAGGGCCAAGGACATCATCGGCCGCACCGCCACGCTCGAGATGCGCATGGCCGACGACAGCAGCGAGGCGCGCTCCGCCGAGACCGGCTCCGGCCCGGTTCCGTTCGGCGACGAGCGCTACACCGAACGGCGCGGCTCGCCGATCGTCGTCAAGCGCCAGATCATCATCACCGGCGAGAACCTGACCGACGCGCAACCCGGCTTCGACGAGAACCACCAGCCGGCGGTGCATCTGACGGTCGATGCCAAGGGCGCGCGGATCATGCGCGACGTCTCGCGCGAAAACATCGGCAAGCGGATGGCGATCCTGCTCTTCGAGAAGGGCAAGGGAGAAGTCGTGACGGCCCCGGTCATTCGCGGCGAGCTCGGCGACCGGTTCCAGATCTCCGGCAGCATGACGACCGTCGAGGCCAACGACACGGCGCTCCTGCTGCGCGCCGGCTCGCTCGCCGCGCCGATGGAGATCATCGAGGAGCGGACGATCGGCCCGAGCCT
>DAIMIM010000208.1:0-6215 GCA_036722755.1 Caldimonas sp.
AGGCCGATCACCGGCGCGCCGACCTTCATCGCCTGGTCCATCACCTTGCAGATCTTCTCGGCGTGGGCTTCCGAGAGCGCGCCGCCGAAGACGGTGAAGTCCTGGCTGAAGACGAAGACCAGCCGCCCGTTGATCATCCCGTAGCCGGTGACCACGCCGTCGCCCGGCGGGCGGTTCTGCTCCATGCCGAAGTCGTGGCTGCGATGCTCGACGAACATGTCCCATTCCTCGAACGTGCCGTCGTCGAGGAGCAGATCGATGCGTTCGCGGGCCGTCAGCTTGCCCTTCTTGTGCTGCGCCGCGATGCGCTTTTCGCCGCCGCCGAGTCTGGCCCGCGCGCGCTTGGCTTCGAGCTGCTGGATGATGTCGTGCATGGCGCGTGGTGTCCGTTTCAGGGGCTGATTGCAGGAGGCGGCGGCAGCGCGTGGAGAAGCTGCGCCAACGCCCGTGCGCCGACGACTTCGCGGCCCCACGGGCGACGCCGGCTCGGCAGGTGGCGCAGCAACGATAGCCGCTGGCCGGCACGTCGCACCAGGGCACGAACGGCGCCGCTTTCCTGGGCCAGCGTGGCGTCGAGATCGGCGCGCACCTGCGGCATCGCCGCCTGCTCGAGCTGCCAGACGGTCGAGTGCAGGTAGAGCATCCAGTCCCTGGCCTGCGCCTGGGCGAGCGAGAGCGTCTCGAGCGGATCGTCCTCGAAATCGATCATCGCCAGGCCGTCCCCGGTGACGATGAAATTGCGCGCGAAGGCATGGCTCAGGGCGTGGCCGCGCGCATGCACGGCAACCAGCGTCTCGAGGCCGTGTCGCCAGGCGAGCCGCGCTTGCGGTCCGCCCCGCTCGATCACCTGGACAAGATTGGGGCCGTCGAGCCGCTGCATGACGAAAAAACCCGGCTCGGCGTGCAGCACGTCGGGAACCGGCAGCCCCGCCGCGTGCAGGGTGCGCAGGCGCTGGACCTCCACCGCCTGGCCGCGGTGGCCGCCATGCGACGGCACCGGCGCCAGCATCGGCAGCGACACCAGCCGGGCCAGCAGATCGACGATGCGCGAGCGCCAGACACTGCGCTCCGCGCGCTCGCGCTTCAAGACGGCCAGGCCGAGGCTCGTCGCGACGTTGGTGACACGGTGGGTCGCGGTTGCGGCGATGTCGCGGAGCTGGAGCAGATCGACGTCGGTCAGGTTGTCGTCGGCGTCGCGCGGCGCGGCAGCGGAACGGCGCATGGCAGCGCCCGCGTCCCACAGTGGCGGGCCGGACTTGAACGCGGCCGGATGCAGTTGCGTCACGGTCCGGCCTCGTCGCTGGCCGGGCTCGCCGCACCGTCATCGCCCGCGAACAGGGCCAGCAGCCGGCGCGCCGCGACCGTGACCGGCAAGCGCCCGGAGCGCATCGCCTCGATCGTCCCGGGCAGCGCGGCACGCACCGCGGCCGCTTCGCGAAAGCGCGCGCGCAGGCCAGCGTCGATGCGTTCCCACAGCCACGCGTCGGACTGCTGGAGCCGCCGCGCCTCGAGGCCGCCGCTGCCACGCTGCGCCTCCGCGAACCGTTCGAGCTCGCACCAGAACGACGCGACGCTTGCCGCATCGAGCGCGCTGAGGCGAAGCGCGACCGGCCGCCACGCCGGCGCCTTGCCGACGCTGGCGGGCCGCGAGGCGAGGCGAAGGGCCGCCTCGATCTGGCGAGCCGCACGCTCGGCCGCAGCGGGATCGAGATCGGCCTTGTTGACGACGACGAGATCGGCCAGCTCCATCACGCCTTTCTTGATCGCCTGCAGCTCGTCTCCGGCATTGGGCAGCTGCAGCAGGACGAAGGCGTCGGTCATGCCGGCGACCGCGGCTTCGCTCTGGCCGACGCCGACCGTCTCGACGACGATGATGTCGTGCCCGGCCGCCTCGACGATGCGGATCGCCTCGCGCGTCGCGGCGGCGACGCCGCCGAGCGTGCCGCTGCTCGGGCTCGGCCGCACGAACGCGCGCGGGTGCACCGAGAGCCGCTCCATGCGCGTCTTATCGCCGAGGATCGAACCGCCCGACAGGCTCGAGCTCGGGTCGACGGCGAGCACGGCGACGCGGTGGCCCTGCTCGATCAGGTGCAGGCCGAGCGCCTCGATCAGGGTCGACTTGCCGACGCCGGGCACGCCGGAGATGCCGATGCGCAGCGTCGCGCCTGAAGGGTGTGGCAAGGCGGCGAGCAGCGCGTCGCCGCGCTCGCGGTGCTCGGCGCGCGTCGACTCGATCAGGGTGATCGCCTTGGCGACCGCGCGGCGTTGCGCTCCGCCGACGGGCGCCGCGATGGCCTCGAGCAGCGCCTGGTCAGCGGGCTCCAGCATGCTCGCGTGCGGGCGTGGCTGCGAAGGCCGGCGCGGCAAGAGCCAGGCGGATCTGCTCGAGCACGTCCTTGGCGCTGGCCGGGATCGGCGTGCCCGGCCCATAGATGCCCTTGACGCCTGCGTCGTAGAGAAATTGGTGGTCCTGCCTCGGCACGACGCCGCCGACGAAGACGACGATGTCGCCCGCGCCCTGGGCTTTCAGCGCCTCGATGATCGCTGGCACCAGCGTCATGTGCCCGGCCGCGAGCGTCGAGACGCCCACCGCATGCACGTCGTTCTCGATCGCCTGCCGGGCGCATTCCTCGGCCGTCTGGAAGAGCGGACCGATGTCGACGTCGAAGCCGAGATCGGCGAAGGCGCTGGCGACGACCTTGGCGCCGCGATCGTGGCCGTCCTGGCCGAGCTTGGCGATCATGACGCGCGGGCGCCGGCCTTCGTGCTCCGCGAAGGCCACGATCTCCCGCTTCAGCTGATCCCAGCCTTCGGCGCTGTCGTAGGCAGCGGCATAGACACCCGAGACCTTCTGTGTGTCGGCGCGGTGCCGGCCCCACGCGGCTTCGAGCGCGTCGCTCACCTCGCCGACCGTCGCGCGCAGGCGCACGGCACGGATCGACAGCTCGAGCAGATTGCCCTCGCCGGTCTTCGCGCATTGCGTCAGCGCGGCAAGCGAGGCCTCGACGGCGACGGCGTCGCGCGACGCCCGCAGCGCCTTCAAACGCCTGACCTGGTTCTCGCGCACGGCATGGTTGTCGATGCTCAGCGTGTCGATCGAGGCTTCCTCGTCGAGCCTGTATTTGTTGACGCCGACGATCGTGTCGAGGCCGGAATCGATGCGCGCCTGCTTCTCGGCGGCGCTGGCTTCGATCTTCAGCTTGGCCCAGCCGCTCTGCACGGCCTTGGTCATGCCGCCCATCGCCTCGATCTCGTCGATGATGGTCCAGGCGGCATCGGCCATCTGTTGCGTCAGCGTTTCCATCGCGTAGCTGCCGGCCCACGGGTCGACGATCGACGTGATGTGCGTTTCTTCCTGGATCACGAGCTGCGTGTTGCGGGCGATGCGGGCGCTGAACTCGGTGGGCAGCGCCATTGCCTCGTCGAGCGCATTGGTGTGCAGGCTCTGCGTACCGCCGAACACCGCGGCCATCGCCTCGATGGTCGTGCGAACGACGTTGTTGTAGGGATCCTGAGCCGTCAGCGTCCAGCCCGAGGTCTGGCAGTGCGTGCGCAGCATCGAGCTCTTCGCTTGCTTCGGCTTGAACTCTTCCATGATCCTGAACCAGAGGCCGCGCGCCGCACGCATCTTGGCGATCTCGAGATAGAAGTTCATGCCGATCGCCCAGAAGAAGCTGAGCCGGCCGGCGAAGGCATCGACGTCGAGCCCCTTGGCGATTGCCGTGCGCACGTATTCGCGGCCGTCGGCGAGGGTCAGCGCCAGCTCGAGCGCCTGGTTCGCACCGGCCTCCTGGATGTGGTAGCCCGAGATCGAGATCGAGTTGAACTTCGGCATCCTCTTGGCCGTGTACTCGATGATGTCGCCCACGATCCGCATGCTGGGGCCCGGCGGATAGATGTAGGTGTTCCTCACCATGAACTCTTTGAGGATGTCGTTCTGGATCGTCCCCGACAGCCGCTCTTCGCCGACGCCCTGCTCTTCGGCGGCGACGATGTAGCCGGCCAGCACCGGCAGCACGGCGCCGTTCATCGTCATCGAGACGCTGACCTTGTCGAGCGGGATGCCGCCGAAGAGGATCTTCATGTCCTCGACGGAATCGATCGCCACGCCGGCCTTGCCGACGTCGCCGGTGACGCGCGGGTGGTCGCTGTCGTAGCCGCGGTGGGTGGCGAGATCGAAGGCGACGCTGATGCCCTGGCCGCCGCCGGCGAGTGCCTTGCGATAGAAGTCGTTCGAGGCTTCGGCGGTCGAGAAGCCCGCGTACTGGCGGATCGTCCACGGGCGCGCCGTGTACATCGTCGCCTGCGGGCCGCGGATATAGGGCGGAAAACCGGGCAGCGTGTTGGTGGTCGGCAGGGCCTTGGTGTCGGCGGCGGTGTAGAGCGGCTTGACGACGATGCCTTCCGGCGTGGTCCAGCTCAGGGCCTCGACGTCGCCGCCGGGCGCCGAGCGCGCAGCCACCTCGCGCCAGGCGCGCAGCGCGGCGGAATCGGCGTCGTCACGGGCGTTTGTCATCGCGGTTGCTCGAAAGGACCAACACCGATTATCGCGGCGGCGCGGCCACAATCGCCGCCATGGCCAAGCCGACCGTCAGCCTCGTCGCCGCCGTCGCCCGGGACGGCGGCATCGGCTACCGCGGCGCATTGCTCGCGCGTCTGCCGGACGACCTGCGCCGATTCAAGGCGCTGACCCTCGGTTCGCCGGTCGTCATGGGCCGCAAGACCTTTGATTCGATCGGCCGGCCGCTGCCCGGGCGGCAGAACATCGTCCTGACGCGCGACAAGGGCTGGCATGCCGAAGGCGTCCTGGCCGCGTCGTCGCTCGCCGATGCGCTGGCGCTCGTCAAGGAAGGCGATCGTGTCTTCGTGATCGGCGGCGCCGACATCTACGCCCTGGCCCTGCCGATCGCCGATGTGCTCGAGCTCACCGAGATCGACGCCGAGTTTCCCGCCGATACCTTCTTCCCGACGTGGAATCGCGCCGATTTCAGGCAGACTTCGCGCGCGGCGCACGAGACGGCGGAAGGCCTGCGCTACAGCTTTGTCAGCTACCAGCGAATCGAGTCGGGAGAGTAGAGATGTCCGGTCACGGGTTTCACGCGCACGGTCCGCACGACCACGAGCTCGAGCATCAGGCCGAGGCTGAGCCGCACGGCATGGCCGGGCGCCTGGCGGTCGCCACGGCGATCATCGCCACCGTCGGCGCCATCTTCTCGTACATGGGCGGACTGGCGCAGCTCAACGCCGGGCTCTACAAGAACGAATCGGCGATCAAGAAGACGGAGGCCGCCAATCAATGGGCGTTCTACCAGGCCAAGAGCAATCGGCAGAACCTGGCCGAGCTGGCCATCGAGCTGGTTCCCGAAGCGAGGAAAGAGTATTACCGGGGCGAAGCCGAGCGTCGCAAGTCGGAGAAGGCGGAGATCCAGAAGAAAGCGCAGGAGCTGGATGCGGAATCGGTGGAATGGGGCGAGCGGACCGACCACCAGATCCATGAGGAGCATCGTTGGCAGCAAGCGACGACGGCGCTGCAGATCTCGATCGCTCTCGCCGCCATCGCCCTCCTCACGCGCAGCCGGCGCCTCCAGTACGGCGTCTACGGCGTGACGACGATCGGCATCGTCCTCGGCATCCTGGCCTGGAGGCAACTCTGATGCCCCAGCCGGCGCTCAGTCTCGAGCAGGCCAATCGCATCATCGCCGGCGCGCTCGCACGTTCCGCCGAGCTCGGCTACCAGCCGATGGCCGTGGTCGTGCTCGACGGCTCGGGCCATCTCAAATCGGTGCAGCGCCAGGACGGCGCCAGCATGTTCCGCATCGACATCGCCAGCGGCAAGGCCTGGGCGGCCGTCGGCATGGGCGCGGCCAGCCGCGTGCTCGGCGAACGCGCCAAGGGCAACCCGAATTTCTTCGTCGCGCTGGCGGCGACGGCGCAGGGCAAGTTCCTGCCGCAGACAGGTGCCGTGCTCGTCACCGATGCCGACGGCGCCGTGATCGGCGCCGTGGGTGCGAGCGGCGGCAGCGGCGACGAGGACGAAGCGATCTGCATCGCCGGCATCGCCGCGGCGGGCCTGCGCCACGCCTGAGACGACACCGCATTCGAACGTATCGAACTCGCCGTGCCGTTGCTGCGGCGTGGCTGCCGAGGGCGTCGGGCGACTGGCTCCGTTCATGTCCTCCGCTGTCGGCCTGACGGCCGACAGCTCCTCCTTTACT
>DAIMIM010000209.1:0-6131 GCA_036722755.1 Caldimonas sp.
ACGCCGCCTGCGGCTGCTGGCCGTGCACGAGCATGCGAACGAGCGTTTGCAGATGACCCTGCGGCTGCATGTTGCCGCCCATCACGCCGAAGCTCATCTGCGGCTGGCCGTCCTTCGTGAGAAAGGCCGGGATGATGGTGTGAAAAGGGCGCTTCCCCGGTGCGACGCAGTTCGGGCTCGCCGGATCGAGCGAGAAGCCGTAGCCGCGGTTCTGCATCGACACGCCCCAGCCCGGCACGACGATGCCCGAGCCGAAGCCCATGTAGTTGCTCTGGATGAAGCTGACCATCATGCCGCTCGCGTCGGCCGCGCTGAGATAGATCGTGCCGCCGCGCGGCGCGTGGCCGTGCGTGAAGCGCTGCGCGCGCTTCGGGTCGATCAGCCTGGCGCGCGCGGCCAGGTAGCTTTCGTCGAGCATCTGCTCGGTGCTCAGGCGCATGCCGCCGCGCATATCGCCGACGTGATCGTAGACATCGGCGAAGGCGAGCTTCATCGCCTCGATCTGCAGGTGCTGGCACTCGGCGCTGTCGACCGGCTTCGAGGCGACATCGAAGTGGCGCAGGATGCCGAGCGCGACGAGCGCCGCGATGCCCTGGCCATTCGGCGGAATCTCGTGCAGCCGATGACCCCAGGCGTCGATGCCGATCGGATCGACCCATTCCGGCGTGTAGGCGGCCAGGTCGGCGGCGGTCATCGAGCCGCCATGGGCAGCGGCGTGCGCGGCGATCGCCTCGGCGATCTCGCCGCGATAGAAAGCCTCGCCGCGGCTCTCGGCGATCGCGCGCAAGCTTTTCGCCGCGGCCGCGAAGGCAAAGCGTTCCGCCACGTCAGGCGCGCGCCCGTGCGGCAGGAACGCCTCGGCCCAGCCGGGCTGCGACTTCATGAGCGGCGCGGCGGCGACCCACTTCTGCTGGATGACGATCGGCACCGCGTAGCCTCGCTCGCCGATCTCGATCGCGGGCGCGAGCAGGTCGGCGAAGGGCAGCTTGCCGAAACGCTTGGAAAGTGCCACCCAGCCGCCGACCGCTCCGGGCACGGTGGCCGAATCCCAGCCGCGCATCGGCGGCCTCGTGCCGTCGTCGCCATGTTTCTTGCGGAAGTATTGCGGCGTCCACGCCGCCGGGGCCGGGCCGGAGGCATTGAGCCCGTGCAGCTTCTCGCCGTCCCACAGGATGCAGAAGGCATCGGAGCCGAGGCCGTTGCTGCATGGCTCGAGCAGGGTCATCGCCGCCGCCGCGGCGATCGCCGCATCGACCGCATTGCCGCCCTGCTGCAGCATGCGCAGGCCCGCCTGCGCTGCGAGCGGATGCGAGGTCGAAACGATGTTGCGCGCGAACACGGGCAGCCGCGTCGACGCATAGCCTGGAGTCCAGTCGAATCGACGCACCGTCATTGCATGTTCACCTTGCGCCCCTGAGCGCTCAATCTTCCTGGAATGCCACTTCGCGCTGCTGCTTGATGGACGGCAACGTCACGATCATGATCAGCAGCGCCGCGGCGCCGAGCAGCCCCGACGACAGCGGCCGCGTCACGAACGTGCCCCAGTCGCCATGCGACAGGAGCAGAGCATGGCGCAGATTTTCTTCCATCATCGGGCCGAGGATAAAGCCAAGCAGCAAGGGAGCCGGCTCGCAGCCGAGTTTGTGGAAGAGATAGCCGACGCAGGCGACGAGCGCCGCGAGGTACACGTCGAACGCGCTGCCGCCGAGCGTGTAGACGCCGATGCAGCACAGCAGCGAGACCGCCGGGAAGAGAACACGGTAGGGCACGGCCAGCAGCTTGATCCAGATGCCGACCAGCGGCAGGTTGAGGACGACGAGCATCGCGTTGCCGATCCACATCGAGGCGATCAGCCCCCAGAAAAGCTGCGGGCTGCTCGTCATCACCTGCGGGCCGGGCTGGATGCCCTTGACCGTCATCGCGCCGACGATGAGCGCCATCGCCGCATTGGACGGGATGCCGAGCGTGAGCAGCGGAATGAAGGACGTCTGCGCGCCGGCGTTGTTCGCCGATTCGGGCCCGGCCACGCCCTGGATCGCGCCTTTGCCGAACGGGATGCGCGGGCTGCGCGTCAGCTTCTTCTCGACGCTGTAGGAAGCAATCGACGCGAGCAGCGCGCCGCCGCCCGGCAGCACGCCGAGCACCGAGCCGAGCGCCGTTCCGCGCAGGACCGAAGGCCAGGCTTCCGCGAGGTCGCGGCTGTCCGGCCACAGGTCCTCCACCCGGCGGGCATAGACCTCGCGGTGCTCTGCCGGTCGGCCGAGGTTGGCGATGATCTCGCCGAACCCGAACAGGCCGATCGCGATGATGACGAAGCTGATGCCGTCGCCGAGCTGCGGCAGGTCGAAGCTGAAGCGCGGCGTTCGCGAAATCGCGTCGGTGTTGATCTGCGCCAGCAGCAGGCCGAGCAGGATCATGGCGATCGACTTGATCAGCGAGCCGGACGCGAGCACAACGGCGCCGATCAGGCCGAGCACCATCAGCGAGAAGTATTCGGCAGGTCCGAACCGGAACGCGAGCTGGGTCAGCGGCGGCGCGAGCGCGGCGAGGATGACCGCACCGACGCAGCCGGCGAAGCACGAACCGAGCGCCGCGACCGACAACGCGGCGCCGGCGCGGCCCTGGCGCGCCATCTGGTAGCCGTCGATGGCCGTGACCAGCGACGACGATTCGCCCGGCACATTGATCAGGATCGCGGTCGTCGAGCCGCCATATTGCGCGCCGTAGTAGACGCCGGCCAGCAAGATCAGCGCGGGCGTTGCGTCGAGCCCGTAGGTCGCCGGCAGCAGCATCGCGATCGTCGCGACCGAGCCGATGCCCGGAAGCACGCCGATCAGCGTGCCGACCGTGCAGCCGAACAACGCGGCGAGCAGGTTCTGGACTGTGAAGGCGACGGCCAAGCCGATGCCGAGGTTGTGCAGGAGATCCATGCGCGTGCGGTGGGTCGGGCCTGTTGCGCGTCGCGATCTAGCCGACGAACGCCGGCCAGACCGGGATGGCGAGCTTGAGAGCCCAGACAAAGATCAGCCACGAAAGAACGGTGAGAACGACCGCCGCAACCAGCACGCCTTTCCAGCGGAACGCGTCGCTCGCCAGGCTCGACACGACGACCAGCACCGGCACGGTCAGCACCAGGCCGAAGGGCTCGAGCATGACGCCGAAGAGCACGACGCTGGCGACGACGGCGACGAGCGGACGCCACGCGACCTGGCCGATCGGATCGCCGGCGACGCTCTCGAACGTCAGCGCCTTGAAGAGCACGCCGGCGCCGACGACGGCGAGAAGGATCGACAGGCCGAGCGGAAAGTAACCCGCGCCCGGCTGCTCGGAGAGTTGCGAGAAGCGGGCCCACAGGCTGGCGGCGCACGGATCCTGGGACTGGCAGGCCGGGCCCATGCTGTAGTCGGTCGCAGCGACGGCGAAGGCGACGCCGACGACGACGAACATCAGGCCGGCCCAGAAATCACGCTCGCTCTTGATTCTCATCGGGGCTCGCTGCCGGGCGGCGCGGCACGCGCCGCTTCGGTCACTGTTCCCAGGCGGGCGTCGCGCGAAGCACTTCGTCGAGCGTGGTCACGCCTTCGGCGACTTTCATCGCACCGGCGAGCCGCAGCGGCCTGAGCCCGTCCTGCAGCGCCTGCGCGCGCAGCTTGGCTTCGTTGCAGACCGGCTGGATCGCGTTGCGCGCGGCATCGCTCACGGTGAGCAGCTCGAACAGGCCGGCACGGCCGCGAAAGCCGGTCATGCGGCATTCGAGGCAGCCAACCGCCTTGTAGGGACGGACGCCGCCGTTGAGGCGCCAGGGCTTGACGACTTCGTGCAGCGTCTCGCGCGTCACCTCCTCGTCGGGCACCTTGCAGGCCTGGCAGAGCGTGCGCACGAGCCGCTGCGCCAGCACGCCGATCAGCGTCGAGCCGATCAGGTACGGTGCGACGCCGAGGTCGTTCAGCCGCGTGATCGCCGATGCGGAATCGTTGGTGTGCAGCGTCGAGAAGACGAGGTGGCCGGTGAGCGATGCCTGGATCGCCATGTCCGCCGTCGCCAGATCGCGGATTTCGCCGACCATGATGATGTCCGGGTCCTGGCGCATCAGGGCGCGCAGGCCTTCGGCGAAGTTCAGGTCGATCAGCGGCTGCACCTGCGTCTGGTTGAACGCCGGCTGGATCATTTCGATCGGGTCTTCGATCGTGCAGACGTTGACCTCGTCGGTGGCCAGACGGCGCAGGGTCGAATAGAGCGTCGTCGTCTTGCCGGAGCCGGTCGGGCCGGTGACGAGGATGATGCCGTGCGGCTTGGCGACCAGCTCTTCCCAGCGCCGGCCGTCGTGGTTGCCGAAGCCGAGGCTTTCGAGCGTCTTGACCGTCGTGTCGGGGTCGAAGATCCGCATCACCATCTTCTCGCCGAACGCCGTGGGCAGCGTCGACAGGCGCATTTCGACTTCGTCGCCGAGGGGGTTGCGAACCTTGATGCGGCCGTCGAGCGGGCGGCGGCGCTCGACCACGTCCATGCGGCCGAGCAGCTTGACGCGCGCCACCATCGCGCTCATCACGCCGGGCGGCAGCTGGTAGACGGTGTGCATGACGCCGTCGATGCGAAAGCGGATCACGCTGCGCTCGCGGCGCGGCTCGAGGTGGATGTCGGACGCGCGCTGGTCGAACGCGTATTGCCAGAGCCAGTCGACGACCTGGATGACGCCGGAGTCGTTGGCGTCGAGCTGCTTGGAGCTCTTGCCGAGCTCGACCAGCTGCTCGAAGTTGGCGAGCGCCTGCGACTCGCCCATCTTGGTCGCATTGCGGACCGAGCGCGAGAGCGCATAGAACTCGGTCGTGTAGCGGGCGATCTCGACCGGGTTGACGATGACCAGCCGCACCACCCGCTTGGTGTGCGACTCGATCTCCGAGGTCCAGGCGATATCGAGCGGCTCGCAGGTCGCGATGACCACCTCGGTCGGGCCGAAGGTGAGCGGCAGCGCGTGGCGGCGTTCCGCGTAGTTGATCGACATCACGTCGGCGACGCGCCCGACGTCGGCCTTGAGCGGATCGATCCGCACATAGGGCATCTTGCAGCGCTTGGCCACCCATTCGGTCAGCGTCTCGGTGTCGAGCACCTTGCCGTCGCCGACGCGGGTCAGGTTGGCGCTGCCGAGCCGCACCAGCGGATGCTGGGCACTGTTGCCGCCAGCGAAGCGATGCGCCGTGCGATCGATGTCTTCGAGGCTGAGGATCTTGTCTTCGCGCAGCCAGCCCAGCAGGGTTCGCCACGTCAGCTTGCCGGCCGGCATCGCGGCGGGGAGAGTGAGATCGGTGGCGGGAAGGGTCGTCGCACCGAGACGCGACGCGTTGCCCGATCGTTCGACAGGCAGCTCGCGCACGGTCGTGCCGCCGACCGGTGTCAGCGATTCGGGGCGCCCGCTTTTGGTCGTCGTCTTCATTCGGAGAGCGGCTCGGTGGATGGGCTCGGCATCGCGTCGGTCGGCGGCCGCATCATGCGCAGCCACTTGCGGGCCGGCAGCTGCCAGCGAGTTTCGATGTTTTCAGCACGCCGGGCAAGCACGGCAGGCGCGGGCACCGTGACATGCTTCATCGCAACGACGACCGTGTTGCCCTCGCGCGTCGGCTTCAGGCTGCGGACACTCGTTTCGCCGAACGCGGCGGCGATGCGTTCGAAGCTCCGTTCGAAGGACGCGTCACGGCCGAACAGGTTCACCGTCATCAGGCCGCCTTCGGCCAGCGCGTCGCGGCAATCGACATAGAACTCGGCGCTGTCGAGCACCGGGCACGCCGCCTCGTGGTCGTAGAGATCGACGGCCAGCACGTCGATCGTGCTGCGCTGCGCCGGCGCGGCGATGAAGGTGGCGGCGTCCTGCTCGATGACCGACAGTTGCCCGGAATCGGCGGGCAGGCGAAACCAGAGCCGGCACGCGGCGATGACCTGTGGGTTGAGCTCGACCGCGGTGGTCCGCATCTTCAGCCGCTTGACGCAAAAGCGCGTGATGGCACCGGCGCCGAGGCCGAGCTGCACGGCGTGGCCGGTCGCCACGTCGGCCTCGTCGCGAAACAGCATCCAGACCATCATGCGCTGCACGTAGTCGAGCTCGATCACGAACGGCTCGTCGATGCGCATCGCGCCCT
>DAIMIM010000210.1:0-6122 GCA_036722755.1 Caldimonas sp.
CTGCTGCTGTCCATCGTCGCCGTGGCTGCCATCTCGGTCTACCAGGAACTGCGCAACCAGCGGGTTCTCGAAGCCCTGTACCACAGCACCCGCGGCAGAGTGAAAAACGTCTTTCGGAAACTGGACCATTGCTCGGGCACGGCATCTGGCATGTGTTCGTCCTGGCAGGCAGCGCCAGCCAATACATCGCGATACTGCGGTACGTAGCAGGGGATCAACGCCACGTTCGTGCATACGATCGGGCACGTTGCCGAGTCGATCGCCAAACTGGCCGAGGAAGGAAAGTTCGACCTCGTGGTGATGGGCTCGCGCGGCCACGGCGACATCGTCAACCTCGTGCTCGGGTCGGTTGCGACCAAGGTGCTGGCCAAGTGTTCCGTTCCGGTACTGCTGATCCGATGAGCGCATGGCGGCCATGCACTGTTCGGCGGTCGCCCCGACGCCATTCGTGCGGCTTTCGCCTCACGGTTTCGTCGAAGAGGTCATCCTCGAGATCGGCACGCCAGCGTTGCCACGCTAGTCGAGCGCAGGCACGGTCCGCTGCAACTGCAGAACGACATGCAGCGCATCGACATCGGACCCTGCCGGATCGATGACGAATCCGACATGAAGCGCGAGGTCGCGCATCGCCGAGTTCTCGCGCATCACGTAGCCGACCACCCGTTGGGTGCCCTGACGCGCAAGAAAGACAAGCATCTTGGCGAGCAGGAGCCGGCCGAGCCCGCGTCCTTTCAGATCCGACCGCACGACGATGGCGAACTCGGCCTCGACGTTGTCGGGGTCGGCCACGGCGCGCACCACGCCGAGGGTCTCTTCCTTGCCGTCGGCCCCTTGGCGCACGGCGATGAACGCCATCTCGCGCGCGTAGTCGATCTGCGTCAGGCGCGCCAGTTCACTGCGCGGTAGCTCGCGGCGAAAGTAGAAAAATCTCAGGCGCAGATCCGAAGGATGCAGATGTTCGACGAACGTGCGGTGTTGCGGTTCGTCCTCCGGTCGGATCGGCCGCACGACAATCGACTCGCCGTTCCAGTCGATCGACTCGACCAGCTTGTCGGGATAGGGCACGATCGAGAAATTGGCGGCGCCGGCTCGCTTCTGCGGATCCAGTCGCAGGCGCGCATCGAGTGCGATGACGCCTTCGTGATCCGCCAGCAGGGGATTGATGTCGAGCTCGGCAAGTTCGGGCAGATCGACCAGCATCTGCGACAGCGCGATCAGCACGTCATACACGGCGTCGAGCTTGGCCGGCGGATGGTCGCGATAGCCGGCCAGCAACCTGGCGACGCGGGTCCGCGACACCAGCTCCGCGGCGAGCACGCGATTGAGCGGCGGCAGGGCGACTGCTCGATCGGCGATCACCTCGACGGCCGTTCCGCCGTGGCCGAAAAGCAGCACAGGGCCGAACAAGGGGTCGATGCTCGCGCCGACGATGAGTTCCTGCGCCAGCGGACGGTGCGCCATCTGCTGTACGGTAAAACCGGTGAGGCGCGCATCGGGAAGCGCACGGCCGACCCGCGCCAGCATCTGCTCGGCGGCCTCGCGGACCGACTGCTCGTCGCGAAGGTCGAGGCTCACGCCGCCTGTGTCCGACTTGTGGCTGATGTCCGGCGACAGGATCTTCAAGGCGATGGGGTAGCCGAGTTCTGTGGCGGCACGAGCGGCAGCCGCAGCGGATGGGCTGACAACAACGGTCTCGACAACGGGGATTCCGTAGGCCCGCAAAATCTGCTTGGCTTCGGCCTCGTCCAGCATCTCGCGTTTCTCCGCGATTGCCTTGTCGACGATGCTGCGCGCCGCCGCGACCATCGGAAGGACGTTCTGGCTCGCCGCCGGAGTCTCGAGCAGCAACGCCTGGTTGCGACGGTAGGTCGCCAGCATCGCGAAGGCGCGTACGGCCTCTTCCGGCGTTTCATAGTCGGCTGCTCCGGCTTCCTCCAGAATGCTCCGTGCTTCGGCGACGGCACCGTCGCCCAGCCAGCACGCCATCACTCGACCGGCCGCCCCGCGAACGATCGGCGCACAGGCACGGGCGATGTCGTCGCTGCGGACGATGGCGGTGGGCGCGTGAAGAAAGAGCACTGCGCCTGCTTCGGGATCGTCGAGCACGGCCTGAAGGGTTTCGGTGTAGCGACGCACCGGCGCGTCGCCGATGATGTCGATCGGGTTGCCGTGCGACCAGGTCGGTGGCAGCGATGCGTCGAGCTTCGCGCGCGTGCCGGCGCTCAGTTCGCTCAGCGCGACACCTGCCAGTGCGGCGGCATCGGCTGCCAGCACGCCGGCGCCGCCGCCGTTCGTCATCAACGTCAGCGCCACGTCCCGGTTGGTACGGAATCGGGCCAGCGTCTCCGCGGCCATGAAAAGGTCTTGAAGGGTGTCGACACGCAGCATTCCGGCCCGGCGAATCGCGGCGTCGAAGACGATGTCCGAGCCTGCCATGGCGCCGGTGTGCGAGGCCGCGGCTTTGATGCCATTGCCGGCACGACCCGCCTTGACGACGATGACCGGCTTGTTGCGCGCCGCCGCGCGTGCCGCAGACATGAACTTGCGCGGCGCCTCGATCGACTCGATGTAGAGCAGGATCGACCGGGTCGCAGCATCGCTCGCCAGGTGGTCGAGCAGGTCACCGAAGTCGACATCGGCGCGCTCGCCGAGCGAGATCATGGTCGAGAAGCCGATCCGGCGCGCTTTCGCCCAATCGAGCACGGCGGTGACAAGGGCTCCCGACTGCGAAACGAAGGCGATGTCGCCGACCAACGCGTCGATATGCGCGAAGCTGGCGTTCAGGCCGAGCCTCGGTGTGAGCACGCCGATGCAGTTCGGCCCGAGCACGCGCAAAACGTAGGGGCGCGCGGCATCGAGCGTCGCCTGCTTGTGAGCGGCGCTCAAGCCGGCACTCATGACGATCGCCGCCCGAGTGCCCAGCCGACCGAATGCCTCGATCAGCCCCGGGACCGTCTGCGGAGGCGTGCAGATCAGGGCGAGGTCTGGCACTGAGGGCAGATCGGCCGGCTGCGAGAAACAGGGCACGCCGTCGAGCGTGGCGTGTTTGGGATTGAGGGCGTGGATCGGTCCGGTGAAGCGACTTGCGCGCAGGTTGCGCCAGACGGTGGCGCCGACGCTGCCGACGCGATCGGAGGCACCGACGACCACGACCGATGCCGGCTCGAGAAGGCGATCGAGGTTGCGGACGCTCACGGGCGCGCGGCATCGAGTTTTTCGGCCATGCTGTGGTGTTCCCGCAGGGTCAACAGGGCGAGCGAACGACGGCGCTCAGACACTGAGCAATTCATTGACCACGTCGCGCACACCCGGCGCGGACCAGGCAACGCTTCCAATCGCCTCCCGGTCGTGCCACGAGTTGACCAGGCCGGTCAGCTTGACCGTCGCACCTTCGACCGCCACGTGAACGTGAGTCGCCTCGCGCATGGCCTGACGCGTCAGAGCGTCTTCGATTCGTTGCGCCACGTCGGCAATCTGCGGACTCGCATTGAGCGTGATCTCGTTGTGAATCGCAACGACGCCCATCAAAGGCAGAACCGCCCTTGCCGCCGCGCGGCGCTGAAACTCCCATGCGACCTTGCCTTGCAGCGTGACACAGCCGTGCTCCACTGTCAGCCGGATCGATTCGACGGGGATCAGCGTATTCCACCGCAGCGCATGCTCGGCACCGGCTGCGATTTCTGTGTCGGTTCGCTTGTGCGGAATGGTCAGCCTGACATCGAGTTCGACTGCCACCGCCTTGACGCCAGCGATTCGCCTCACGGCGCGGGTGGCCGCTTCCTTCTCGGCCAAGGTGTCCAGATGTCCCGTCAAGGTGACTATCCCGTCCGTGACTGCGACCCCGATCGCCGTCGCCTTGACTGCCGGATCCCAGTCGAGCTCGGCGGTGACCTGGCTTTTCAACTCACGATCTGTCTTCACGGGCAATCCCTTCGCGTCGACCGGGGCGGTGCAGAAGCTCTGCGCCCCAGTCTATGAAGGCGCGGATGATCTTGCCTTGACGTGTATCAATCCTTCACTTCGTCGGCTTTCTGACCGAACCCGCACGGACAAACGCAGCGGCTGTTCTGGGGGGCGAATGCGGAAAAAGCGACGGCTTGCCGCCCATGCCCCGGCGCGCGTCAGGCGACTTGCAGTTCGTTCACGACTGCGCGTATCCCCGGCGCCGACCACGCGACGCCCTGTGCCGCCTCGCGCTCCTGCCAGGAATGCACATGCCCGGTCAGCGTGACGGTGTTGCCGTCGATTGCGATATGGATCTGCTGCGCTTCGCGCAGCGCCTGACGCTTCAGCGCATCTTCGATCTTGAGAGTGAGATCGGCCACTTGCGGCTTGGCGCGCAACCTGATTTCGTTGCTGATGCCGACGACTCCCATCAACGGCCGAATTGCCCTTTCCGCGCTGTGACGCTGGAAGTTCCACTCGACCTCGCCTTGCAGGACTACCCAGCCGTGTTCGACCTTGATCCGAATGGCGTCGATAGGTATCGACGTGTTCCATTTCAACGCCAACTCGGCGCTCGCTGCGATGTCGGTATCGCTTCGCTCGTGAGTCGGCGACAGCTTGACATCAATCTCCACTGCGACCGCCTTGATGCCTGCGACGCGGCGCACGGCTCGGGTCGCCGCCTCTTTTTCCGCGTACGTGTCGAGGTGGCCGGTGAGAGTCACGAAGCCGTCTTTCACGGCGACACCGATTGCGGTTTCCTTGACCGCCGGATCCCATGCCAGTTCCGCGCTGACCTTGGTCTTCAGTGCACTGTCGGTCTTGATCATGGATATGGCCTTTCGTGAGTTGCGATAGCCAAGCTTTATTGGATGGCAATCGCATGGGCAGCCGTGCCCTCGCGCTTTGGCAAGGTCAACTTGAGAATGCCGTCCTCGAGTTTGGCGACAACCGCCTTGCTGTCGATCTCGTGCGCAAGCGAGAAGCCGCGCGAGGCGCTGCCGTAGTAACTTTCCTTGATGAGCGTGCGGCCGGCCGACTTCTCTTCCTTCACTTTCCTGACCTCGGCGCTGATCGACACAAAGTTGCCGTCGACGCTGACGCGAATGTCGTCTTTCTTGGCACCTGGAATCTCTGCGCGAACTTCGTAGTCCTTGTCGTTTTCGGTGACGTCGATGCGAATGTCACCAGCTATCGTTTCGCCCAGGGCGAAAGGGCGCGAGATGCGGTGAAAGAAGTCGGGCATGAAATCCTCGAGGCGTTCGAGGCGGGTGAGGGCGTTCATGAGGGATCACTCCTTGCTGTTGCAATGAATCGATTGGTGGTGCCGGAAGCAGCCGTGGAAGCAACCAACGGCCCAGATCAGTCTAGGACGGGATTCACGGCGGGCGTTGATGCTGGTCAAGGAAAGGCACTTCAGCGCCGCCCCATGGACTCGACCAGAGCAGCCAGATCGGGTCCCCGGCAAGCCGGTGATCCCGCCGGTGCGCGCCGCAGGCTTGCGGCAGATCAAGCGGAAGATGCGGGTCCGTGTCTCAATGGCTGCAAGGCCATTCATGCATCCGCCTTTCGACCCTTGGCTGTCGACCTCCGTCGCCGTCGACGTGGGCATGGCGTCGCGCGCCAGCGCAGCGGCGCTCGCCGCCCTTCAGGAAGGCCGGTTGGCGGCCCTGCTCGAGTCAGCTTTACGTCGATCGCCGATGTATCGACGATTGCTCAAGGGTTGCGCCACAGCCGCCCTACGCCTGCAAGACATGCCGATCGTGCGCAAGGCCGAATTGATGCGCCACTTCGACGAGTGGTGCACTGACCCGGCGATCCGTCTCGATGCATTGCGCAGGTTCGTTGTCGAGCCGGCCAACGTTGGGATGCCGTTTCTCGATCGCTACATCGTCTGGGAAAGTTCCGGCTCCAGCGGCGAACCGGGAGTTTTCGTTCAAGACGCGGCGGCGATGGCTGTCTATGACGCGCTCGAGGCGTTGCGCAAGCCCGACCTGCGGCCGCTGCGGCGCATCTTCGATCCGTGGATGATGGCCGAGCGTGTCGTATTCGTCGGCGCCACTGGTGGGCACTTCGCCAGCACCGTATCCATTGAGCGCTTGCGCCTTTTGAATCCGATCCTGTCGGCCAGCCTTTCGAGCGTTTCCTTCCTGCAGCCCATCGAGCGCCTCGTCGCC
>DAIMIM010000211.1:0-6095 GCA_036722755.1 Caldimonas sp.
TGGCGATGCCTTGCAGGATGCCGGCGATGCGAAACAGGTTGTAGGCGAGATAGAAATTCCAGTCGACCATCACCACATCGGCGTCGGCCCGTCCGGTGCGCTCGCAGTAGCGCCGGACGTAGGATTTTTCGTCGGGAATGCCGAGCGCGGCATGATCGAGCCCGCCGATGCCGCGAAACGATCCGGGCGGGATGTGCCACGACATGCAGTGGTAGCTGAAGTCGGCCAGCGGATGGCCGATCGTCGACAGCTCCCAGTCGAGCACGGCGACGACGCGCGGCTCGGTCGGGTGAAAGACAAGGTTGTCGAGCCGGTAGTCGCCGTGGACGACCGAGCTCTGCGTGTCGTCGCGCGCACTCGCCGGGATGTTCGCGGGCAGCCAGGCGATGAGCCGCTCCATCGCCTCGATCGGCTCGGTGATCGAGGCCTGGTATTGCTTGGTCCAGCGGCCGATCTGGCGCTCGAAATAATTGCCCGGCTTGCCGTAGTCGGCGAGGCCGACGCCGCCCGGATCGACCGAGTGCAGCGCCGCGATGACGCGGTTCATCTCGTCGTAGATCGCGGCGCGGCCGGCGCGGTCGAACGCCGGCAGCGACTGGTCCCACAGCACCCGACCAGCCACGAACTCCATCACGTAGAAGGCGCGGCCGATCACCGCTTCGTCTTCGCACAGCAGATGCATGTGCGGCACCGGCACCCCGGTGCCTTGCAGGGCGCGCATCACCCGGAACTCGCGGTCGATCGCGTGCGCCGACGGCAGCAGCTTGGCCGCGGGCCCCGGCTTGGAGCGCATCACGTAGGCGCGATCCGGCGTCGACAGCTTGTAGGTCGGGTTCGACTGGCCGCCCTTGAATTGCTCGACGCCGAGCGGCCCGGAAAATCCAGCCAGGTGCGCGGCAAGATAGGTCTCGAGGGCAGCGACGTCGAACGCATGCTGCTCGGCGACCGGCTTGGTTCCGGTGTTGGCTTCTGGCGTGCTCATCGGTCGATTTGAATCGCTCCGTGCAGGCGCCGCAATCCCCGCCGACCCGACCCGGCGCGCGTCCACCGGATCGCAACCCGCCGTGCCGTTCAGCGAGCCGCGATCGCGAGCAGCTTGGCCTTCGAGAGGACGACGAGCCGCGTCGGCTCGATCCGCACGGCGCCTTCCCGCTCGAAGCCCTTGAGCTCCTGGTTGACGCGCTGCCGGGAGGCGCCGAGCAGTTGGGCGATGTCTTCCTGAGCCAGCTGCAGGCCGATGCGGATCTCGTCGTTCTGCTCGACGCCGTAAGCGCGCGCGAGCAGCAGGATCTGCTTGGCCAGCCGCGCCGCGAGCGGCAGCGTGTTGAGGTCTTCGACGGTGTCGAAGAGCAGGCGAAGGCGCCGGCAATTGAGGCGCAGCAAGGCGTCGTAGAGCTCGACGTGCCGGGCCAGCAACTCGCGGAAATCGGCGCGCCGCACGCCGAGCAGCGTCGTCTCGCCGTGCGCGTTTGCATCGTGGGTGCGCGGCATGCCATCGAACAGGGCGATGTCGCCGAACCACGTTCCGGGCTCGACGTAAGTCAGCGTCACCTGCTTGCCGGCGAGCGACACCGAGCTCACCCGCACTGCACCGCGCGCGACGCCGCACCACTCTTCGGCCGGCGCGCCGCGCGCCGAAAGAATCGCGCCGTCCTGCAGGCGACGCAGTACGGCGCGCGACAGGATCGCTTCGCGCAGGGCAGGGGAGAGCTTGGAAAACCACGATCCGGATTCGATGTTCGACTTCTCGTCGATTGTGAGAAGCGCGGCACCCATCGCAAGTCTCTGACGTGACAGTCGCAGCGGCCGCAGGCCTCAGCCGACGCCGGGCCGCCCCCAAGGCGGCTGAGCGCCCCCACAGGGGGCAGCGAACGCAGTGAGCGTGGGGGTGCACATCTCAGGAGAAGCGCGGCGCGCGACGCTCGAGAAATGCCTGCAGGCCTTCTTCGCCGTTGGCGTCGAAGAGCGTCTCGAGGAAACGGTCGCGCTCGGCGCCGAGCTGCTGCTCGAACGAGCGGCCGGGCGCCTGGCCGACCAGCTCCTTCGCGGCGGCGACGGCATTCGGCGCCATCGCTGCGAGCCGTTCGCCAAGACGAAGGGCCTCGGCGAGCGCATCACCCGCCGGCGCGATGGCGGCAACGAGCCCATGGCCGCGCAAGGTTTCGGCGGAGAGCGGATCGCCGAGCCAGATCGATTGCAGGGCGAGCGATCGGGGCAGCGCCTGCGCCAGGCTCCATGTGGCTCCGCCATCGGGCGTGAGGCCGACCTTGCCATACGACATCGCGAAGCGCGCATCGGCGGCGGCGACGATGAGGTCGCAGGCCAGCGCCAGCGAGAAGCCCGCGCCCGCGGCAGCTCCCTCGACGGCGGCGATGACCGGCTTTGGGTGGCCGCGGATGGTCTCGACGAGACGGTGCAGCTGCTCGAGCATGCGCAGTTGCGCGTCGCGGCCGGCGGCGCGCCGCTCGCGCAGCCCCTGCAGATTGCCGCCGGAGCAGAAGTGCTCGCCATCGCCGCGCAGCACGACGGCGCGAATCGACTGATCCGACTCCGATGCACCGAGCGCTTCGATGCCGGCCGCGATTGCTTGTGCGGAGAGCGTGTTGCGCGTCGGCGGGTCGCTGATCGTCAGAACGAGCGTGCTGCCGCGGCGTTCTGTGATCAGCTCAGATGGCATGGAAAAACATGGCTGTTCCCGGCGAGCGAGAGAGCGGGAAAAGCATCCGCTTCATTCGCGGAATTGTGTCACGCACAGCGGTGTCGACGGGCCGGTTTCAGAGCGGTCGGCGAGAGGTCGCATGCTAGAGTCGTTCGAGCTCGATTCCCCCTGCGCATGCTTCGAATTTTCACTTCCGTTGCCCTGGCCATCGCGGTCTTGTCGGCCGCTTCCACGGCAGCGGCGATGGGTTTCGCGCGCACCGCGACGCAGAGCACGCTCGGCCAGCCGCTCAACTTCATCGCCAGCATTTCGCTCGAGTCCGACGAGACGGTCACGCGCGACTGCGTGTCTGCCGAGGTCTATGCCGGCGACGCGAAGATCCCGGCGCCGAACGTCTACGTGTCGCTCGGGCCGTTGCGCGACGCGTCGCAACGCGACGTCCGCATCAGCACCGCCACGGCGATCGACGAGCCGGTCGTGACGATCGAGCTGTCGATCGGCTGCACCTCGAAGATGTCGCGCCGCTTCGTCGCCTTCATCGACCCGCCGTCGCTCCAGCTCGCCGACACGCGGCCGCTCGATGCCGACGGCGCCGATTCGCCCCGCATCGCATCGCAGACCGCGGCGCTTGCCGAGCTTGCGCGCCGTGCCGACCTGTCTCGCGGCGTGGCCAGTGGCGGCGACGCATCGCGCAGCGACAGCACGCGCGGCCGCCGCGCGTCGCACGCTGCGCGCAGCCAGCGCACGGCCATGCGCAACGCGCCTCGCCGCGCCGCCGCGACGTCGCGCGTCGCCTCGAACACGCGGCGCGGCTCGAGAGGCGCGCTCGCATCGAACCATGGCGGCGCCCACCTGCAGCTCGAAGCGCCACGAATGGTCCTCGCTCCGGTCCTTTCGGCGTCGGCCGCCTCGATGCCCTCGGCCGCGGCGCCGATGGTGGCCGTCGCGAGCGACGCGGCGGCGTCGAGCGTTGCGGGTGCGGCGCCGATCGACCTCGCACCAGTGCCCGCGCCTGTCGTCGTCGCAGGCGTTGCGTCGAACGCGGTGCAGTCCGAGCGCGACCGCATGCTGATGCTGGAAACCGGGCTGGCGAATCTGCGCGACGAATCGCTCGCGACGAAGAAGACGATCGGTGCGCTGCAGGCCAGGCTCCGCGACGCCGAAGGCGCCCGCTATTCGAACGGCCTCGTCTACGCGCTCGCCGGCATCGCCTTGTTCCTCGGCCTGGTGACGGCGGGTCTTCTCTGGCTGCGCCCGAGGCAGCGCCGGCAGGCGCGCTGGTTCGAAGCGGAGGCGAACCGGGAGGCGCGGTCGATGCGTTCGGCCGAGCGCGAAGCCGCCGCGGCAGCCGAGTTCCTGCCGACTGCCAAGCCCTTGTCGGCGATGGCGCTGGCCGATGTCCGGCAGCAGGGCATCGACCATCCGCCCGGCATGCTGTCGGTCACGGCGCCGGCGACGATCGGCGGGCTCGAGGTCACGACCGTTCTCGGGCCGCAACTGACCCGCCCGCTGGCTGCGCTGCTGCCGGCGGCCGGGCTCGACGACGGCGTCAAGAAGAGTGGCGATCTCTCGATGGAAGAGCTGATCGACCTCGAACAGCAGGCCGAATTCTTCGTCGTCCTGGGCCAGGACGAGGCGTCCATCTCGCTGCTCGACAACTACATGCGCAGCGACGGCGGCAAGAGCCCGTTGCCTTATCTGCAACTGCTCGAGATTCACCAGCGTCGCGGCGACCAGCCTGCCTACGAGATCGTTCGCCAGGCCTTCAACAGCCGCTTCCAGGCCAATGCGCCGGAGTGGAGCTCGGACATCCATTTCGGCCGCGCGCTCGTCGACTATCCGCAAACGATCGCGCGCCTGCAGTCGCTGTGGACGACGCCGCTGTCGGCGATGCAGGCGCTCGACGGACTGCTGTTCCGCCGCCATTCGGTTGAAGACACGTTCGACTTTCCGGCCTATCGCGAGCTGCTGTTCCTCTACTCGATCGCGCGCGAGCTCTCGGGACAGGTGGAAACGGACTTCGGTTCGATCGACCTCTTCCTGCCCCTCGAAGATGCGACGCCTGCGGGGTCGACATCGACATCGGCATCCGCGACGACGATGAGCGGAGGCCTCGAGCTTGCCGTCGATCTCGACGTGTCGGCGTGGCCGGCGGGCGCGACGGCCAACGAGCTGCAGATCCGTCGTTCGGCCGGCGGCCGCTGACTAGAGCGAAGCCAGCCGATCCAGCGCGAGCGAAAGCGTTTCGCTCTTCTTGGCGAAGCAGAAGCGGGCGATGCGCTGCTCGAACCCGTCGAGTACGCCGCACCACGGCGCGTCGCTCGAGCGCGGAGGCCGGCTCGTCGATGCGCTTCTTGGCGTCAGTCCCTATGTCGCACCGTTTGCGCGCTTGGGCAAGGCGCGCAGCGCCGGTATCACCGACCTGCGCTTCGGCAACCTGCAAGACGCTGACTGGCAGCACCGCGACCGCCACGCGCAGAAGCACGATGACCGCGTGCCGACGCCGCTGCCCGCGGGCGTGCAGAGCTTTCTCGGCGCCGCCACCACGGCCGAGAAGGCCACTGGCCTGCGTAGCGCTGTCGTCGGCGACGGCCTCGTGCCGCTGGCCAGCGCCCTGGGCGAACATCGCGATCCGGCGCTCGCGCTGAAGGTGCGAAGAGCCACAGCTTTGTGCTGACATCGGCCAATCACTGGGACCTGCTCAGCCGCACCGTCGTCTACGCAAAGCTTCGCGCCCGGCTCGCCTGAGGCGACACGCTCGAGCTTCGAATTGCGGTCGCGCGTGACACACACGTCCGATGAATGCTTCTGGCGGCGGAGATCAGCGATGGGCCGAATGCAATCAGCCGACGGGCTAAACGCAGATATATCCGTCCGTCGCCGAGGCACCAATGGTCAGTTGTTCTTTGCACCTTCGTTGACCCAGACCTTGAGTGTTTCGATTTCGCGCTCGCTAAGTTTTTCGCGATTGTGCGGCATGCGGATCGACGGATCTGCGCGGCCTTCGATTAGCATGTTGAAGGCACTCGTAAAGGCGTCGCCGGGCTTTATGAGGGGGCCGAATTTTCCCCCTTTCATCAGTGTTTCATAAGTGCTGACGTCGAAGCCGGATTTCTCGAAACCTTCCTTGCCCGGTGCATGGCATTCGACGCAATACTTATTGAGCATCGGGCGCACGTCACCGCCATAGCTCACATTGCGCGGTGCGCATCCGCAAGTAACGAAAGCGCACGCGAGCACAGTGGCGACGTGACAATTAAACTTGCTCATCGTTGTTCTCCGGTTGTTCGGTTCACTCCAATTTGCTCAAGCCCCGCACGGTCGCTACCGCCGCGGTGGCGGCGTCGGCTTGGGCCAGATCGCCCCAATTCGTGCGCAAACAATTCGCGATGTCAGCGATCTGCCTGTCATGAGCGACGAATTAAGCGTTCGCGGA
>DAIMIM010000212.1:0-6086 GCA_036722755.1 Caldimonas sp.
CACGACCCAGCGCACCGGCCGGGTCGGATAGTCCGCGGCGCGAGCGACGGGGGCCGACGCGGCGATGCAGAACAGCGAGAGAGCAAGCATGCGGGCAATTCGAGTCACCGTTGTCTCCTTCTTCGTGTGGCCGACAGTTTCACACGGCTCGCGCTGCGCCAACTGCCGCCGAGAGGCTGGCGAGGCGCCAGCTGCCTTCGTTTACTTCACCGCGGCGGTGATGATCACTTCGACCTTCATGTCGGGGCTGCCCAGAGCGCAGGCGCCGCAGGCACGCACCGGCGGCGATCCCTGGTCGGCCCAGGCGTCCCAGACCTCGTTCATCCCGGCGAAATGGCGCATGTCGGAAATCATCACGTGCGCCATCAGGATGCGCGACTTGTCGCTGCCGGCGAGGGCCAGGCGCTCCTCGACGCGCTTGAGCATCTGCGCGGTCTGTGCGCCGATCGACGCGGCCGGGTCGAAGGGCCGGTCGGGCGTGGCCGCGAAATAGACGGTGCCGTTGTGCACCGAGATCTGGCTGGCGCGCGATCGCGTGGTGTCGGTGGCCGGGTTGCGGCCGATGCGCTGGATGTCCATGGCGTTGTCTCCTGTGGGTTCGGGTCGGGCGAGGCGGCGGTCGTTTCAGAACCGGTCGACCGCGTAGGGCAGCGGATCGATGCCGAGCGGCGCGCCGGCGATCATCCGCGAGAGCAGGCGCCCGCTCGGCGGGCCGCCGGTCATGCCGAAATGGCCGTGGCCCAGCGCCAGGAAGAGGCCGGGCCGGCCAGGCGCCTCGCCGAGCAGCGGCATGCTGTCGGGCGTCGACGGGCGATGGCCCATCCAGTAGGTCGGCTCGCCGATCTCGAGCGACGGGAAGATGCGCTTGGCGTGCCTGACCAGCAGCATCGCCCGCCGCTCGTCCGGCGGCGCCTGCAGGCCGGCGAACTCGACGGTGCCGGCTGCGCGCAGGCCGCCTTCCATCGACGTCAGGCCGAAGCCGCGGTTCTTGACCGAGATCGGAATCTTCAGCGTGATGCTGGGCGACGGCATCATCGCGTGGTAGCCGCGCTCGGTTTCGAGCGCCACGTGCACGCTGAGCGGATCGAGCAGCTCGCGCGACCAGGCGCCGGTGGCGACGACGACGCGTTGCGCGTGGCGGCTGGCGAGGTTCGTCATCAGCAAATAGTCGGCCGGGCCGCGCGGAATGATCTTGACGACGCGCTCGGCGACGATCTCGCCGCCTTCGGCGAGCAGCAGCGTGGCGAGCGTCTGCACCAGCCGCTGCGGATTGACGGTGTAGGCGTTTCCCGGAATGAGCAGGCCGCGCACGATGTCAGGCGCGATCTCGGGGTAGAGCGCGCGCAAGTCGCCGGCATCGAGCAGTCGCGCCTCGACACCGTGGCGCTTGCACAGGTCGAGCTCGATCTGCGAGCCGGCGCCCTCGCCTTCCCAGATGCGCACCTGGCCGGACGGCCGGATCAGGTCGGCGAAATGGGCGTCGCCCAGCAGCTCGCGCCAGCACACCAGCGCGTCGCCGTGCAGCGCGCGCATCGCATCGGAGATCTTCAGTACGTTCGCCATCTGGCTGGCCTGGATCCACCTCAGCAGCCAGGGCAGCACGCGCGGGAAATACGCCGGCCGGATCCGCAGCGGGCCCTCGCTGTTCGCCAGCCAGCCCGGCACCTTGCGCAACATGCCAGGCAAGGCGATCGGAGTCGCGGTGTCCTTGCTGATGAGGCCGGCGTTTCCGTACGACGTGCCGCCCGCCGGAGGCAGCGGGTCGAGCACGGTGACTCGCTGCCCCGAGCGCTGCAGATAGAGCGCCGTCGACAGGCCGACGACGCCGGCGCCGAGCACGGTCGTCGCCATGGATGGGTTGGGTTGCATGCGCTGGAGTCCTCTGGATCGGATGTCGATGTCGGATGGCGGGCGGTGGGTGGACGGCGCGGGCGGCGTGGTGCGGTCAGGCGATGGCGCGCAGCCGCGCCGTCTTGTTCGAGCGGGCCTGCCGCACGGCGCCGTCGAGCAGCAGGACGGCGGCGGTGACGCCGATCAGGAAGGCGCTGACCGCGGCGATCACCGGCTCGACCTGCAGGTGCAGGCTGTTCCAGATGCGCACCGGCAGCGTCTCCGAGCGCACGCCGGCGAGGAAGAGGGAGATGACCAGCTCGTCGAACGACGCGAGAAAGGCGAACAGCGCCGACGACACGATGCCCGGAAGCGCCAGCGGCACGACGACGCGCGTGAAGACGCGAACGCGGCTGCTGCCCAGGCTGAGCGCCGCCCGCTCGAGGTTCAGGTCGACGCCCTGCAGCGACGACAGCAGGATCAGCAGCACGATGGGCAGGGCGATCACCGCGTGGCACACGCCGATCCAGACAACGTTACCCACGAGATGGAGCGGCGCCGAGACGAAGTACATCGCGATCGCGGTGATGACGTAGGGCACGATGATGGGCAGCAGCATGAACGAGAGCAGCAGCTTCTTGTGCCGCATGTCGCTGCGCACCAGCGCGTACGCGGCGAAGAAGCCCAGCACCGTGGCGATCGCGCAGGCGATGGCGGCGATCAGCAGGCTCGACCAGAGCGCGCGTTGCCAGCGCGGATCGCCGAAGAAGGCGATGAACCAGCGCAGCGAGAACGACTGCGGCGGGAAACGCAGGTAGCTCTGGTCGCCGAACGCGAGCACGACCAGGATCGCGATGGGCAGCACCAGCACCAGGCAGGCGCCAACGACGTAGAGGATGAGGCCGCGGCCGAGGCGAAGGTCGTGCACGCTCAGGCTCCCATCATCCGGCGCACGTCGGTGGTCCGGTAATAGACGCCGTAGAGAACCAGCGTGGCCACCAGCAGCACGAGCGACATGACCGCGGCAGCCGACCAGTCGTACATGATCTCCACCGAGCGCTCGACCAGCATTGCGATCATCACGTCGGAGGGGCCGCCCATCAGCGCCGGCGTGATGAAAAAGCCCAGCGCCAGGATGAAGACGATCAGCGAGCCCGAGAGCACGCCGTGGATCGACAGCGGCAGGTAGATGCGGCGAAAGGCGTAGAAGCCGCCCGCACCGAGGCCGCGCGCGGCGCGCATCAGGCCCGGGTCGATCGAGCGCATCGTCGCGTAGAGCGTCAGCACCATGTAGGGCAGCAGCACGTAGACCATGCCGATCAGCACGCCGGTCATGCTGTAGAGCAGGGTCAGCGGCGTGTCGATCAGGCCGAGCTGGATCAGGGCCTGGTTGACGATCCCGTTTCGGCCCAGCAGCACCATCCAGGAATAGGTGCGCACGATGATGCTGGTGAAGTACGGAACCACGACGCAAAAGAGCACGAGCGTGAAGCGCATCCCCCGGCTGTTCGCCAGGGTGTAGGCGAGCGGGTAGCTGATCAGCAGCACCAGCCCGGTGACCAGCAGCGCCGTCCAGTTGGTCAGGATGAGCGCGCTGACCACGGCCTTCGAGGTCACGATCGTCGCCACGTAGGCGACGATCTGCGCCGGGCCGCCCTGGCTCGCCAGCGCCTTGGCGAAGAACCAGAGAAGCGGCGCGACGAACACGAGCGCGAGCAGCAGCACCGCCGGAACGATCAACATCGTCCCGGCGTCGAACGGATGGCGCCGCGCCGGATCAACCATCGAGCACGACACTGTCGGCAACCCGCCAGGAGAGCGCCGCCTCTTCGCCGGGTTGCGGCATCGAGCCGCCTCCGGAATTCTGGACATCGACGGTCATGCGCACGCCCGGCGCGATCTCGACCAGGTGGCGGTGGATGTTGCCGAGAAACGAGGTCTGGACGACGCGCCCGCGTGTCTGGTTGAGCGCTCCATCGGCTTGTGTCTGAACCTGCGCGTCCGCGCGTGCGATCGTCACGCGCTCGGGACGAACGAACAGGGGCGCCGCGCCACCGCGGGCGGGCGCCGAGGGGCTGCGGGCGCGAAAGCGCAGGCCGTTGGCAGCCTGCAGCTCGGCGCTGCCGCCCGACGCCGCGCCGAGCGTACCTTCGATCAGGTTGGCCTCGCCGAGAAAGCGGGCGACGAAGACGCTGGCCGGGCTCTCGTAGATGTCGACGGGCCGTCCCACCTGCTCGATCCGGCCGCCGTTCATGATGGCGATGCGATCGGACATGTTCATGGCCTCTTCCTGGTCGTGCGTCACGTACACCACCGTCATGCCCAGGCGCTGCTGGATCTCCTTGATCTCCACCTGCATCTGGTAGCGCAGGTTCTTGTCGAGGGCGCCGAGCGGCTCGTCCATCAGCACGACGCTCGGCTGGAAGACGATCGCCCGCGCGATGGCGACGCGCTGCTGCTGGCCGCCCGACAGCTCGCGCGAAAAGCGGTCCGCGAATCGCTCCAGGCGCACCAGCTCGAGCGCTCCAGCGACGCGTTCGCGGATCTTCGCCTCGGCAAGCTTGCGCGCACGCAATGGAAACGCCACGTTCTCGAACACATCGAGATGGGGAAAGATCGCGTAGTTCTGGAACACCATGCCGAAGCCGCGGCGCTGCGGCGGCACTGCGACGATGTCGGCGCCGTCGACGAGGATGCTGCCTTCGCTGACGGCGACGAAGCCGGCAATCATCGACAGCGTCGTCGTCTTGCCCGACCCCGACGGCCCGAGCAGCGAAAAGAACTCGCCCGGGCGGATCAGCGCGCTCACCGCATCGACGACCCGCTCGTTGCCGTAGACCTTGGTGACGCCTCGCAGCTCGATCGCGCCCCGGCTTGGGCCGGGTTCGACTGCCGTCATCGGCCGCGGTGCATGGCGCAGCTCAACTGACAATCCACTTCGACCAGTAGTCGTTGACCTTGGCCCGGTTGTCGGCCCACCAGTTGATGTCGAACACAAAGCCTTTGGAGCGCGTCCACGGAATGCCCTTGGCCGGATCGATCAGCTCGCGCGAGGTGGCGCCGTACGACTTGGTGTTGACCGGCACGGCCTTGTATTTGGCGAACCAGCGCGCCTGCACGTCGGGGCTGAGGCTGTAGTCGACGAACTTCTTCGCGTTCTCGAGGTTCTTCGCGCCCACCGGAATGCCGTAAGCCTGGGCCAGCAGCGCGTTCTGGTTCCACTGCACGCCGAGCGGCGCGCCTTCGTCGATCGCCACCTGCAGCCGGGTGCTCCAGAGCGCTCCCATCGCGACCTCGTTGTCGGCGAGCAGCGACGACGACAGGGCCCCGGTGTCCCAGAACTTCGGCACCGCCGGCCGCACCCGCGTCATCGACTTGAAGGCCCGATCGATGTCAAGCGGATACAGCTTGTCGACCGGGACGCCGTCGGCCAGCAGCGCGAACTCGAGCGCCGGCGAGCCGGTGGCCATGTCGGGCAGCGTCCTGCGCCCCGGAAACCTCTTGATGTCCCAGAACTCGGCCCACGACTTCGGCTCGCTGCCCGGCTTGATCGCCTTGGTGTTGTAGCCCATCACCATCGCGTAGATGAACGAGCCGACATGGAACTTGCGCTTGATGACCGGGTCGATGTCGGCCGGGTTGGTGTACTTGAACTCGTTGTAGGCGATCGGCGCGAGATAGCCGCCCTTCTCGAGCTCGAGCAGCACGTTGTCGCCGGTGTCGATCAGGTCGAGCTCGTTCTGGCCCGACTTCATCATCGCCAGCAGCTTGGCCGCCGTCGCGGCGACGGGCACGATCTCGATGCCCGTCTCCTTGCGAAACGGCTCGTAGACCGTCTCCCGCTTGACGTCGTCGAACACACCGCCCGGCGTGCGGACGACCACCTGCCCGGCGGCCAAGGCGCTGCGCGACCAGAGCATCGACGGCGCAATGGCCGCGGCGGCGAGCGAGGCGGTGAGGACGCGTCGGCGCGAGCTCGGGGCAGTTGCAGTCATGGCCATCTCCTGGTCGTTGCGGAGGGCAGCATGGCCCGAACCGGCAGGCAAAAAAAAGAGACGCGAAGAGGCCGCGTCTGCGAATTTCAGTATGTTGAAACTGGTTTGCCCCGTCAACCGAGTCTCAACCCTAGGCCGAGCCCGTCACGGCGAGCCGGTCGATCGCGCCGGCGTGCGAACCGCCGACAATCCGCGACGGTCTCGACACTCCTGGAGCCCGCATGCCGTTCCTCCGACTCGTCTCCATGACCGCACTCCTCG
>DAIMIM010000213.1:0-6084 GCA_036722755.1 Caldimonas sp.
CGCGCACGTTTCAGGCGCTTCGGATTTTCGTCAACGCCGAGCTTGAGGAGCTCGAACAAGCCCTGAGCGCGGCGATTGCGCTGCTCGCGCCGGGCGGACGGCTCGTCGTGGTGAGCTTCCACTCGCTCGAAGACCGCATCGTCAAGACCTTCATCGCCAGGGAAAGCAGGACCGAATTCGATCGGCGGGCGCCCTTCGCCGAACCGAAGCCACACCGGCTGGCGGCGCTGGCGCGCGTCAAGCCGGGCGACGCCGAGGCGCGCGCCAACCCGCGCGCGCGCTCGGCCGTGATGCGCGTCGCCGAGCGGACCGACGTGCCGATGACGGCAGGCGCGGCGGCATGACGCGCGTCAACATCCTGCTGCTTCTCGCGCTGATCCTCAGCAGCATCTATCTCGTGCGCGTGTCCTATGAATCGCGCCGGCTCTTCGCCGAGCTCGACCGCGCCGAAAGCGAAGAACGCACGCTCAACACCGACAGCGAGCGCCTGAAGACCGAGCTGCGCTCGCAGGCGACGCCCTTGCGCGTCGAACGCGTCGCCCATGAACGGCTGGCGATGCGCACCGCGACGCCGGCCGTGACGCAATACGTCGAGCTGCCACGCTCGGCCGCTGCCGTTGCCGCAGCCTCGGCGCCAGCGTCGGCAGGAGGCGGGCGATGATTGGCAAGAGCAGCGCCAAGGCCCGCGCCAACGCCAGCGTGAAGAGCGTCAACTACTCGACCAGCCCCTTGCTGGCGACGCCGACCCCGCCGTGGCGCTCGAAGCTGCTGGTCGGCCTGGTCGGCCTCGGCTTTTCGGTGCTGCTCGGTCGCGCCGTCTACGTGCAGATCATTGCTGCGCCTTTCTTTCTCAAGCAGGGCGAGGCCCGCTACGGCCACACGCTCGAGCTGACCGCGAGCCGCGGCCGCATCCTCGACCGCAACGGCCTGCTGCTCGCGTCGAGCGTGCCGGCGCCTTCGATCTGGGCGATTCCCAAGGATCTCGACGGCGACGCCGCGAGCCGCGCCGCCCTGGCGCACGCGCTCGGCATGACGAGCGTCGAGCTCGAAGGGCGCCTGGCCGAGAACCCGAACTTCGTCTGGCTGCGCCGACAGGTCGAAGACGGCGTCGCCAAGGCGGTCAAGGATCTCGCCGTCAAGGGCATCCACGAATTGCGCGAGTACAAGCGCAACTATCCGGAAGGCGAGGCGGCGGCGCACGTCGTCGGCTTCACCAACGTCGAGGAGCGCGGCCAGGAGGGCATCGAGCTCGCATTCCAGAACGACCTCGCCGGGCGCGACGGCACACGTCACGTCATCAAGGACCGGCTCGGCCGCGTCGTCGAGGACGTCGGCGAGAGCGTGGCGCCGATCGATGGCAAGGACATCGGCCTCACCATCGATTCCAACGTCCAGTTCTTCGCGTACCAGAAGATCCGCGATGCGGTCGCCGCCAACAAGGCCAAGGCCGGCAGCGTCGTCGTGCTCGACGCGCAGACCGGCGACGTGCTGGCGCTCGCCAACTTCCCGAGCTACCTGCCCTCGGACCGCAGGAATCTCAGCGGCGCGCAGCTGCGCAACCGCGCCCTCACCGACACCTTCGAGCCGGGCTCGACGATGAAGCCCTTCATCATCGGCTGGGCGCTCGAGACCAATCGCGTCACGCCCTCGACCGTCATCCAGACCGCGCCGGGCAAGATGACGCTGACCGGCTCGACCATCAGCGATTCGCATCCGCACGGCAACCTGACCGTGAGCGAGGTGATCCAGAAATCGAGCAACGTCGGCGCGGCGCGCATCGCGCTCACCTTCGCGCCGCGCGAGATGTGGGAGCTGTACAGCTCGGTCGGCTTCGGACAGAAGCCGCAACTCGGCTTTCCCGGTGTCGTCACCGGTCGGCTGCGCCCGTACAAGAGCTGGCGGCCGATCGAGCAGGCGACCATGAGCTACGGCTACGGTCTCTCGGCGTCGCTGTTCCAGATCGCGCATGCGTACACCGTGTTCGCGCACGACGGCGAGCTGATCCCGGTGGCGCTGACGCGGCCGATCGGCGCGCCGACGCCGGCGCCGGCGATCTCGGGCGTGCGCATCTTCTCGTCGACGACGACAGCCGAGGTGCGCGACATGCTGCATCTCGTGACCCTTCCTGGCGGCACCGCTCCGAAGGCGCAGGTGATGGGCTATTCGGTGGGCGGCAAGAGCGGCACGGCCTACAAGCAGGAAGGCAACGGCTACGCCGAGAAGAAGTACCGCGCCTGGTTCGTCGGCATCGCGCCGATCGCGCACCCGCGCATCATCGTCGCGGTGATGGTCGACGAGCCGACCGCCGGGCAGTGGTACGGCGGCGACGTCGCGGCGCCGGTCTTCAGCGACGTCGTCCAGAAGACCTTGCGCATGATGGGCGAGCCGCCCGATCTCGACGTCAAGCCGCAGATCGTCTCGCACGGCGCGCCGGCCGAGGACGAAAGCTTCTGATGGCCGGTCACGGGCTCACCATGCTCGAATCGCGCGACGCTGCGCATGCGTGGCTGCTCGTGCGCGGTGCGCGTCGCCTGGTCGGCGACAGCCGGCGCGTCACGCCGGGCGACGCCTTCATCGCCTGGCCGGGCCACGCCAGCGATGCGCGGCGCCATGTCGCCGAAGCCCTCGCCGCCGGCGCGGTCGCCAGCGTCGTCGAGGCCGATGGCGTCGATGCGTTTGCCTTCGCCGGCGAGCCGCGCATCGCCGCGATGCGTGGCCTGAAGGCCGCGGCCGGTGACGTCGCCAGCCGCTTTCTCGGCCGGCCGAGCGAGAAGCTCGATGTCGTCGCCGTCACCGGCACCAACGGCAAGACCTCGACCGCGTGGTGGATCGCGCAGGCGCTCGGTGCGTCGGGTCGCCGTGCGGCGGTGATCGGCACGCTCGGCGTCGGCGAGCCGTCGCGTCGAGCCGGCGCCGCGAACGGCGGCGTCGCAGCGGAGACCGACGCCCTTGCCGGCCTCGTCGAGACCGGGCTGACGACGCCCGACCCGATCACGCTGCAGACCGCTCTTGCCGATTTCGCGGACCGTGGCTATGCGGCGTGCGCGATCGAGGCCTCGTCGATCGGCATCGCCGAGCATCGCCTCGCCGGCACGCGCATCCGCGTCGCCGTCTTCACCAATTTCACGCAGGACCATCTCGACTACCACGGCGACATGGCTGCCTATTGGCAGGCCAAGGCGCAGCTCTTCGCCTGGCCAGCGTTGAAGGCGGCAGTGGTCAATCTCGACGACGCGCAGGGCATCGAGCTTGCCGCGTCGCTTGCCGAAACGGCGGTCGACACCTGGACCGTCTCGACGCGCAGCGCGGCCCGCCTGCAGGCTTCGAACATCCGCCACGGCCGCGCCGGCCTCGCCTTCGACGTACGAGAGGGTGACGCCGTCGTCTCGATCGCCACCCCGCTGATTGGCGACTACAACGTCGCCAATCTGCTCGCCGTCATCGGCGTGCTGCGTGCCCTGGGGCTCGATCTCGACGGCGCGGCCGCGGCCTGCGCCGCGCTGACGCCGGTGCCCGGGCGCATGCAGCGCGTCGGCTCCTGCGATGCGAGCCGCGACGCGCCGGAAGTGGTGGTCGACTACGCGCACACGCCGGACGCGCTCGACAAGGCGCTCGCCGCGCTGAAGCCGCTCGCCGCCGAACGCGGCGGCCGGCTCTGGTGCGTGTTCGGCTGCGGCGGCAATCGCGACGCCGCCAAGCGCCCGCTGATGGGCGCGATCGCGGTCCGGCTCGCCGATCGGGTGGTGGTGACGAGCGACAACCCGCGCCTCGAATCGCCGGATTTCATCATGTCGCAGATCCTCGCCGGGGCCGTCGGCCACGACGAGGTCGACGTGATCGAGAACCGCGCCGAGGCGATTCGCCACGCGGTCCTGTCGGCCGCGCCGAACGACGTCGTGCTGCTTGCCGGCAAGGGCCACGAAACGTACCAGGACGTCGGCGGTGCGAAGTTCCCGTTCTCCGACGCCGCGCATGCAACGGCTGGATTGCAGGCACGGACGGCGATCGGCGCGGCGGGTCAGCCGGCGCGCACGCCGATGCTCGACCTCGGCGCCGCCGCCGTCGGCATCCATGGGGCGCGCGTCGTCGGCGATCCGTCGACCGTCTTCGATCGCGTGCACAGCGACACCCGCACGCTGCGCGCCGGCGACCTGTTCGTCGCCTTGCGCGGCGCGCGCTTCGACGCGCACGACTTTCTCGCCCAGGCCGGCGGCAAGGGCGCGGTGGCGGCGCTCGCCGAGAGCGGCCTGGCCGCCGCGGGCATCGCCGGCATCGAAGCGGCCGACTCGCGCGTCGCGCTCGGCCAGCTCGCGGCGTCGTGGCGGCGCCGCTTCGCGCTGCCGCTCGTCGTCGTCGCCGGCAGCAACGGCAAGACGACAGTGACGCAGATGGTCGCGTCGATCTTTCGCGCCTGGCTCGCCGACGCGGCCTTCGCGACCGAAGGCAACTTCAACAACGACATCGGCGTGCCGCTGACGCTGCTCCGGCTGCGCGCGTCGCACCGCGCCGCGGTGGTCGAGCTCGGCATGAACCATCCCGGCGAGATCGCCAACCTTGCGGCGATGGCGCAGCCGACGGTCGCGCTCGTCAACAACGCGCAGCGCGAGCATCTCGAGTTCATGGCCAGTGTCGATGCGGTGGCACGCGAGAACGGCGCCGCGATCGCCGCGCTCGGCGCCGACGGCGTCGCCGTCTTTCCGGCCGACGATGCCCATGCGCATATCTGGCGGGCGCTTGCCGGCGCCCGGCGCACCCTGACCTTCGCCGACGACGGCGACGCCGACGTGACCGGCGAAGCGCGTCCCTCGAACGCCGGCTGGTTCGTCGTCGCGTCCACGGCCACAGGCCAGATCGCGTTCGAGCTGCACGCACCCGGCCGCCACAACGTGCGCAACGCATTGGCCGCGACCGCGTCGGCGCTGGCAGCGGGCTGCCCGCCGGATGCGATCGGCCGCGGCCTGTCGGCGTTTCGCCCGGTGCGCGGCCGCTCGCAAACGCGTCGCTTCGTCTGGCAGGGCGTCGAGCGCGCGCTCGTCGACGACACCTACAACGCCAACCCCGACTCGGTCCGTGCCGCCATCGACGTGCTCGCTGCGATGCCGGCGCCGCGCTGGCTCGTTCTCGGCGACATGGGAGAGGTCGGCACGGAAGGGCCGGCCTTGCACCACGAGGTCGGCGCGCATGCGGCGGCGCGCGGCATCGACGCGCTCTGGGCCGTCGGCCCGCTGAGCGCGAGCACCGCCGAGCCGTTCGCCGGCGCACGCGCGTTCGGCAGCGCCGAGTCGCTGATCGCGGCGCTTGCCGATGCGCCGCCATTCGCGGCGGTGCTCGTCAAGGGCTCGCGCTTCATGGCGATGGAACGCGTCGTCGCCGCGCTCGAAGGCGAGCCGGCGGGAGACTCCCATGCGCCGTAGCCTCGCGAGCGTCGGGAGGCACCATGCTGCTTAGCCTAGCGCAGTGGCTGCAGGCGAGCTCGCCAGAGTTCGGCTTCATGCGCGTCTTCCAGTACATCACCTTTCGTGCGGTGATGGCGGCGATGACCTCGCTCGTCATCGGCCTCGTCTTCGGCCCATGGGTGATCCGCCGGCTCGCGGAGCTGAAGATCGGCCAGCCGATCCGCGCCTACGGCGTCGAATCGCACCAGGCCAAGAGCGGCACGCCGACGATGGGCGGCGTGCTGATCCTGCTCGGCATCGGCGTCTCGACGCTGCTCTGGTTCGACTGGTCGAACCGGTTCGTCTGGATCGTCATGCTCGTGACGGTCGGCTTCGGCGCGATCGGCTGGGTCGACGACTGGAGGAAGGTCGTCGGCAAGAACCCGGAAGGCATGCCCTCGGGCGAGAAGTACTTCTGGCAATCGGTGATCGGCATCGTCGCTGCGCTCTACCTCGCCTTCAGCGTCAGCGAAACCTCGAACCTTCGCGTGCTCGAGCTCTTCCTGCGCTGGGTCCAGAGCGGCTTCTCCAACGACCTGCCGCCGAAGGCCGACCTGATCGTGCCGTTCTTCAAGACGGTGAGCTATCCGCTCGGCGTGTTCGGCTTCATCGCGCTGACCTACTTCGTGATCGTCGGCGCGAGCAACGC
>DAIMIM010000214.1:0-6071 GCA_036722755.1 Caldimonas sp.
GCGAACGCCGGATGGTCCACGGCAACGTCGACTCGCTTCATCACGTCTGTGCTCATGTCGCGTCGTGCCGTTCGGCGAGCTCGGCGAGGCGCGCCGACGTGAGCTTGCCCGTGGCCTCGCGCGGCAGGGCGTCGACGGAGACGATGCGTCGCGGCAGGAACGCCGCATCGACGCGCCGTCGCAGCGCGTCGCGAATCTGTTCGCGCCCGATGCCGGGAGCGACGACGAAGGCGACCAGCCGCGCGATGCCCTGGCCATCGGTGCGCTCGGGCGGCATCCAGAAGGCGCCGTCGCGCACGCCGTCGATCGCGTTGAGGTGGAAGTCGAGATGGCCGATCGAGCTGCGCTTGCCGGCGATGTTGACGAGGTCGTTCGAGCGGCCGAGCAGCCGGAACCGCGTCGGGCCGAGCACCTCGAGCACGTCGACGAGCGGCGTGACCTGCGGCACATGGCCGCCGCTCACCGTCGTGGCATCGCCGTCGCCTTGCAGCGTCAGTCCGTCGAAGGTCTGCCATTCGGGGCCTTCGGTCGTCCGCCGCGTCGCGACCTGGCCGGCCTCGGTGCAGCCGTAGATCTCGACCAGCGGCGCGCCGAAGGCCTGCTCCGCCCGTGCGGCGAGCTGCGGCGCGAGCGGCGCGGTGGCGCAAAGCACGAGATCGATGCGCGGCAGCGTGATGCCGGACTCGAGCAACGAGCGGAGATGAAACGGCGTCGTCACCAGCGCCCGCGGCGTGCTCGCACGCTCGAGCGCGGCGACGATGTCGGTCGGGTAGAAGGGCCGTGCCGCGTCGAACACGGCGCCGCCATGCAGGGCGAGCAACACGCTCGACTCGAAGCCGTACATGTGCTGCGCCGGCACGGTCGCGACGAGCGTCACGCCCGCGAGGGTGTCGCGGCCGATGGCGACGGCCAGGCGTGTCGATTCGCTGCGGGCGCTCTGCACGAGCAGACGCCACGGCTTGGCGTGCGGCACCGGGTCGCCGGTCGAGCCGGAGGTCAGCACGTGCGCAGCGACAAGGTGCGATGCCACGCTCGGCGCGGCGACGATGCCGGCCGGCGATGCGGCTGAAGCGGCATGCGCGATCACCGGCAGGCCGTGCGCGCCGTCGTCGTCGACGCTGTCGTCTCCGTGCTCGACCAGCGCATACGCATCGGCAAACCGCGTGCGCAGGCGATCGACGGTGTGCGGCGTGTGGTTCGGCGGCAGCAGGCTGGCGTGCCCGCGCAGCAAGGCCGCGCCGAGGCCGACCGCGAAGCGATAGCGATCGCGCGACAGATTGAGCATCGCACCGGCCGCCGGCAGGCGGTCGGCGAGCGCCGCGGCATCGCCAAGATACTGGCGCCGCGAGATCGGCACGCCGTCGCGCACGGCGATCGGAAGATCGAGGCCGCCACAGAGGAGCAGCGCATCGGCCGAGCCGTCGGGCGACGCGTTCATGGCGACACGTCGCGACGCGTGTAGGCGTGCATGGCCGCGCTGAGCGTCGCCCGTTCGAACTCCGGGTGCAGCCGATAGCGCAGCAGGTATTCGCCGACGAACATCACGACCATGGCGAGCGGCGTGCCGAGATTGGCGAAGGCCGCCCAGATGTCGAAGGGCACGGCGATGAAGAGAAGCACCGAGGCGCACGCCATCGCCGCAAAATAGATCGCCCACGCCAGTGTGACGCGCCGCGTATAGGCTTCCATGGCCGGCGTCAGGCCGCCGTGCACGCGTCTGGCCAGCGCCGTGATCATCGGCTCCTGGCCGGATCGCAGCGTCAGCGCGAAGAGCAAGGCGAGCCCGAGATGGATCGCGGCGTGCTGCGCCAGGTAGAGCAGCGATGGCGCGATGCCGCCGCCGCGCCAGGCTTGCACGACCAGGCCAGCCAGGGCGGCGGCGCAGAGTGTGGCGACGAAGCGTTGCCGACGCCGCCAGGCATGCAGCGCGAGCAGCCCGAGCATCGGCCCGACGACGACCACCGCGTTCCACGGCGCGGCGGGCGCGCGTGTCATCAGCCAGTGGCAGGCGACGACATAGGCCACGGCGCACAAACCGACCAGGACGGTGCGGCCGCGCATCGACGTCAGCTCTGGCGGTGGCTGGCGATGTGTTCCGTCAGGCTCGCCAGCGACTTGAAGATGCGCACGTTGTTCTCGTCGTCGGACTTGAGCTGGAAGCCGTAGCGCTGCGAGACGACGAGTGCGACCTCGAGGATATCGATCGAGTCGAGCCCGAGGCCGTCTCCGTAGAGCGGCGCATCGGGATCGATCGCACCGGGGGCGATATCGAGATTGAGTGCTTCGACCAGAAGGGCGGCGACCTCGCCTTGCAGATCGGTGTGAGCCAGAGCCATGTTTGATTCAAGGGAACGAAATGGGCAGCGCGCTGGCCGCGGGGATGAGCCGAACGAGTCTAGCAAACGGCTTTCCCGGGAGGCCTCATTCGACGTGCGCGCCGGACGCCTTGACCACCTGCTGGTACTTCGCCAGCTCCGCCGCCACGAAGGCCGCGAATTGCGCCGGCGACATCGGCATGGGCTCGGCGAACAGGCTGGCCAGGCGGGCCTTGAGCTCGGCGGAGCCGAGCGCGTCGACGAAGGCCTTGTTCAGGCGCGCCGTCGTCTCCGGCTGCATGCGGGCCGGGCCGAACAGGCCGAACCACGTGTCGATGTCGAAATGTGACAGGCCGAGCGTGGCGCCGGCCTCGGCGATGGTCGGCACCTCGGGCATGGCGCTCGAGCGGCGGGCGGTCGTCATCGCCAGGGCTTTCAGCCTGCCGGCCTTGATGTTGGCCGAGGCCGAGGCGAGGTTGTCGAAGGTGAGGTCGACCTGGCCGGACAGCAGCGCCAGCTGCGCCGGGTTGCCGCCGGCATAGGGGATGTGGACCATGTAGACGCCGGCCTCGGCCTTGAACATCTCGCCGGCGAGATGGCCGGCGCTGCCGTTCCCGCCCGAGCCGTAGTTGAGCTTGCCCGGGTTTCTCTTCGCGTAGGCGACGAGATCGGCGACGCTCGCGATGCCGAGTCGCGACGCGACCTCGGGGCTCATCACGAGCACGTTCGGAACCCGCGCGACGCCGGTGATCGGCGTGAAGTCGCGGATCGGGTCGTACGGCAGCCTCGCGTAGAGCCACGGATTGATGGCGTGCGTGGCCACGGCGCCCATCACGAGGGTCGTGCCGTCGGGCACGGCCCGCGCGGCCACGTCCGCGCCGAGGTTGCCGCCGGCACCGGGCTTGTTGTCGATGAAGACGACGCCGAGCGTGTCCTTGACCTTGTCGGCGAGGGCGCGGGCGACGATGTCGAGCGGCCCGCCGGGCGGGTAGGGCACGATCAGGCGGATCGGCTTCGGCTGCGCCTGCATGGCCGCCGGCAGGCCGAAGGCGCCGAGCGCGGCCAGGCTCGAAAGAGCGGCCCGACGCTTCACGCTTCGGCCTCAGCCGGCGCCGGGCCGCTCCCAAGCGGCTGAGCGCCCCCTCGGGGGGCAGCGAACGCAGTGAGCGTGGGGGCGCAAATCTCGGGGCGCGTCATTGCTTTTTCAGCAGGATGGCCTTGACCCAGCCCTCGCCGCGCGAGCTCGCCACCTTGACGTAGCCGTTCATCTCCTCGCCCATCAGCAGCACCTCGTCGCTCTTGGTCAGCGTCTGCAGGTCGCCCGAGCCCTCGCGCGGCTGGCGCAGCATCTTGACGCCGTTGATCTTCGCGTACATCACGTCGCCGGCTGCGCCGGCATTGGCGCGCGCGCTCATCGCCGCGTTCTGCTGCGAAGCCACGCCGGCCGTGGCCTGAATGAGCGACGGGTTGTTGCGGATGTTGCGGACGATGTTGTTCCAATTGTCGAGGAAGGAGGCGACGATGACCTTGCCCTCGTTGGTGTTGCCGTAGCCGCCGCCGGCTGCCGAGACGCGGCCGAGCATGGCGCCGCCGAGCGCGAAGTCTGCTTTCTCGGCGCTGCCTTGCGCCGAGGCGACCTGGATGCCGGAGCGCGAATCGACCAGCAGCATGCTGGTCTCGGCCTGCTTGAACTTGACGCCGCCGGCGATGCCCGCGAGCGCCTGGCCGCGGCCGCCGCCGAGCAGCCCACCGAGCGCGCCGCCGATGCCTCCGGCGTTGTTCTCGCTGAAGACGACCGAGGGCGTGACGATGAAGTCGGCCGCGACCATCTGGCCCTTGCCGATGTTCTGGTTCGACTGCATTTCGCCCGACGAGGCCAGGCCGCGCTCCTGCATCATGTTGCCCATGCCGACGCCTCGCTCGACGACCTGGAAGCAGTTCGATTGCTGGACGAGCATGCGGATCACGCTGGTGGGCGAGCCGAGGCCGTAGCGCTGCAAGTTGGCTCCCACCTGCGATTGCGGCTCGACGACCGCGAGCGTTCCCTTGGGCGAGTCGCAGCGCTCGAGCTGTGCGTTGGCGCCTTGCGCGCTGTCGGGCCCGGCGCCACCGCTGGCCATCGAGCCGCCTTTGCCGAGTGTCTGCGCCGCGGCCGGCAGTGCGAGGGTGGCGAGCATGGCAAGCAGAAGGGGGGAAAGTCGCGTCATGGGAGGTCCTCCTTGGTGTTCCGGGTGAGCGTATTGGAACCTCACGCCAGCGGGCCGTGCTTGTCGGCCTCGGACGTGAATGAATCGGCATAGAACTCGTCGTCGGGCAAGCCGCAGCGGACCACGAAATCGTGCCGGGCCGACTCGACCATGATCGGCGCGCCGCACGCATAGACCTGGTGCTCCATGAGATTGGGCAGGTCGTGCATCACCGCCTGGTGGACGAGCCCGGTGCGTCCGTCCCACGCGTCTTCCGGCTTCGGCTCGGAGAGGACCGGAACGTAGCGCAGGCCCGGGAGACGGTGGGTCGCCGCTTCGGCCCACGCGTGCATGTAGAGGTCGGCCTTCGAGCGACAGCCCCAGTAGAGAACGGCGTGGCGCTGGCTCGCTTTCTCGATCATGTGCTCGATGATCGCCTTGATCGGCGCGAAGCCCGTGCCCGAGGCCAGCAGCACCATCGGCTTGGTCGAATCCTCGCGCAGGAAGAAGGTGCCGAACGGCCCCTCGACACGGAGGATGTCCTTTTCCTTCATCGCACCGAAGACGTGGTCGGTGAACTTGCCGCCGGGCAGGTGGCGCAGATGCAGCTCGATCGACGGCTTGTCGCCCTGCAGGTGCGGTGCGCTCGCCATGGAATAGCTGCGGCGCGCGCCGTCGCGCAGGATGAATTCGATGTACTGGCCGGCGCGGTACTGCAGCGGCTCGTTGGCCGGCAGCTGCAGCCGGACGATCGCTACGTCCGGTGCAGGCTTTTCGATCGAGATCACGCGGCTCGGCAGCTTTCGTACCGGAAACTCGCCGGCGCCGGGCACGGTGCGCGCTTCGAGGACGATGTCGGTCTGCGGCGCCGCCTGGCAGGTCAGGATCAGGCCCGACGCTTCCTCCTCCGCACTCAAGGCCTTCTGCTGATGCGCGCCATGGATGACGCGGCCTTCGAGCAACCGGCACTTGCAGGAACCGCAGGCTCCGTCCTTGCATCCATAGGGCAGGCCGACGCCCTGGCGGATGGCCGCCTGCAGGATCGGTTCGTCGCGCTCGACGCTGAAGGTGCGCCCGCTCGGCTGAACGGTGACTGAAAAGGGCATGGGGAGGGCGCAGGCGCCGGGTCGATTCGTACACTGCTGATTTTGCCCGCATCCCCGCCGTGCTCGATCGTCCGCATCGCTTCAAGCGTCCCGTCCTGCTGATCGTCGGCTGCGGCGACGTTGGCCTGCGCGTGGTGCGCCTGCTCGCCCGGCGCTGGCGGGTGCTGGCGCTGACGTCGAGCCCGGGCCGTGTCGAGGCGCTGCGCGCCGCCGGCGCGACACCGCTTCTTGGCGACCTCGATCGGCCCGCGACGCTGGCCCGCCTCGCCGGCCTCGCCGACGCCGTCCTGCACCTGGCGCCACCGCCAGGAACAGGCCATCGCGACGGCCGGACCGCACATCTGCTGCATGCCCTGGCTCGCTCGGCGCGATTGCGCCGGCTCGTCTACGTCTCGACCAGCGGCGTCTACGGCGATTGCGACGGCGCATGGGTCGACGAGACGCGGGCGTTGCAGCCGGCCAGC
>DAIMIM010000215.1:0-6031 GCA_036722755.1 Caldimonas sp.
CCGACAGCGGAGGACATGAACGGAGCCAGTCGCCCGACGCCCTCGGCAGCCACGCGGCAGCACGGCGAGTTCGATGCGTTCGAATGCGGTTCGGTATCAGAGATACGTCGCGGCAGCCTCTTCCTCGAACCGGTTCGGCAAGCCTTCCCAGACGATCCTCGCGTGATCGAGCACGTAGACCCGGTCGGCATGCGGCAGCGCGAAGGTGACGTTCTGCTCGCCCAGCAGGACGCTGATGTTCGTCGTCGTGCGCAGCCGCTCGAGCGCCTTCGAGAGTGTCTCGAGAATCACCGGCGCCAGCCCGAGCGTCGGCTCGTCGAGGATGAGGAGCTTGGGCTTCATCATCAGGGCGCGGGCGATGGCGAGCATCTGCTGCTCGCCGCCGCTGAGGGTGCGGGCGATCTGCGCCTGGCGGTCCTTCAGGATGGGAAACAGCTCGAACAGCCACTCCAGGCGTTGCCCGCGCTCGACATCGTCGAGGCCGTTGCCGCCGAGATCGAGGTTTTCCCGAACCGACATCTCGCCGAACAGCTCGCGCGTTTCGGGGCACTGCACGATGCCGCCGCGGGCGATCGCCGCCGCGCTGCTGGCGACAAGCGGCGCGCCGGCCCAGCGGATCGCGCCGGTGTACGGCACGAGCCCGGAGATCGCGTTGAAGAGCGTCGTCTTGCCGGCGCCGTTCAAGCCGACCACCGAGACGAATTCGCCCTCATGCACGTGCAGAGACACGTCCTGCAGCGCGATGGCCTTGCCGTAGAGAACGCCGACGTTGTCGACCTGCAGCGCCGGAACCTTGTCTGTAAAGCTGGTTTCGGGCCGCGCCGAGCTCGTCAGCGCGCCGCCGAGGTAGACGCGCCGCACGGTCTCGTCGCGCATCACGTCGGCCGCCGCGCCTTCGGCGATCCACTCGCCCAGGTACATCGCGAGGACGCGATCCACGAGGGCCGAAACACCCTTGACGTTGTGATCGACGAGCAGCACCGCCCGACCCTCGGCGCGGAACTCGCGGATGAGCTCGGAGAACACGGCGACCTCGGAGGCGGTCAAGCCGGCGAACGGCTCGTCGACCATCACGAGCTTGGGATGGCGCGCGATCGCCTTGGCGAGCTCGAGGCGGCGCAGGTCGGCGAAGGCGAGCGTCGGGGGCTTCCTGTCGACGACGCCAGCGAGGCCGACCCGCTTGGCGATGTCGCGCGCTTTCGCGTCGACGTCGGCGCCGGCGAAGAGCTTGGTGAGCTTGTCGGGCAGGAGCGCGACCTTGATGTTCTCGAGCACCGTCTGACGGTTGAGAGGGCGCGAATGCTGGAAGACCAGGCCGACGCCGAGGCGGGCGATCTTGTGCGCCGGCAGGCCGGCGATCTCGACGCCGTCGAGCTTGATCGATCCGGCCGTCGGCGTCTCGACGCCGAGGATCGTCTTCATCGCCGTCGACTTGCCCGAGCCGTTCGGACCGATCAGGCCGAGGATCTCGCCCGGCCGGATCGAAAAGCTCAGATCCTTCACGGCGACCAGGCCGCCGTAGCGCTTGGTGAGGTTCGCCACCTCGAGCGTCGGCGCCTCGCCGGCCGGCCCGCGGTCCCGCGGCGCTTGGTTCGTCGGCGCCGGATTCACGAGCGAAGGCGGCCGCGCAGGATGCCGAGAAAGCCGTCCGGAAAGAACAGGATCACGAGCAGCGCGATCACCGACACGATGAGCGTCGCCAGCTCGCCGAGCGGCCGCAGCAGCTCGCCCATGCTGATCAGGAAGATGGCGCCGATCGCCGCGCCGACGACGGTGCGCCGGCCGCCCAGCACGGCCGCGATGATGACCTGCACGCCGACCGAGATATCGACGAACGTGCCGACCGACGCGGTGCCCATGTAGAACACCATCAGCGCGCCCGCCAGGCCCGAGAAGAACGCGCTGACGATGAACGCCGCGAGCTTGTGCTTGGCGACGTTGAAACCGAGGGCGCCCGCCTGCACGGCGTCCTGGCCGCTGGCCTGCAGGATGAGCCCGATCGCCGAGCGCGACAGGCCGAACAGGATCGCGCCGCTGATCGCCATGAAGCCGAAGGCGATCCAGTAGTTCACGCCGGCGTCGATCGACATGACGTCGGGAACGGTCAGACCGATCTCGCCGCCGGTCCATTCGGCGAAGACGACGACGAAATTCTGCAGCAGCAACACCGCGACCAGCGTCGTCAAGCCGAAATACGGCCCGCGCAGACGCAACGCGGGCAAGGCGAGGATGACGCCGCCGATGACGGCCGCCGCCGCGCCGGCCGCCAGGCACACCCAGATCGGGACGCCGGGCGAGAGCCGCGCGTCGAGGATGCCGGCCGTGTAGGCGCCGAGACCGATGAGAAAGGTCGGGCCGAAGTTGACCTCGCCGGCGAAACCGAACAGCAGGTCCCACGACATGGCGAACACGGCCGTGTAGTACGCGACCGTCAGGAGCCCGAGCACGTAGCCGGACGCGAAGAGAGGCAGGAAGGCTCCGCCCGCCAGGGCCGCGAGGCCGATCCAGAACAGGCGGGAGGTGAACGTCGCACGCACGATCAGCGCCGCCCGAACAGCCCCTGCGGTCGCACGTACATGACGACGACGAGCAACAGCAGCGCTGGAATCGACCGATAGGCCGGCGAGATCATGTAGGCCGTGAGCGTCTCGAGATAGCCGACAACGTAGGCCGCGATCAACGATCCGGACACGCTGCCGAGGCCGCCGAGCACGACGATGGAAAAGGCGCTGGCCGTGAGCGGGCCGACGCTGTAGGAGCTGACGCCGAGGAACATGCCGAGCAGGACGCCGGCGATTCCTGCGAGCAGGCCGTACACCGCCCAGACCAGGAGGTAGATGCTCGACAGCTCGATACCGAGCAGCGTGACGCCGCGCGGATTCATCGACGCCGCCAGCACGGCCTTGCCGCGGCGCGTGCGGTTCACGAGCAGCCAGAGCAGGCCGATGACGACCCAGCAGATGGCGGCGGTGAAGAACTCATTGGTCGGCGTGCGCACGCCGAACACCGTGGCGACACCCTCGACGATCGGCAGCACCGTCTTCGCGTTGTTGGTGAACAGATACGCCACCAGCTCCTGAAGAATGATGCCCCAGAGCAGCGTCGCCGTGAGGATGAAGATCTCCTTTTCGGCCTCGACGATGCGGCTCGATCGTTGGATCGGCCGCACGGTGATGAAGTAGGTGGCGAACGCCAGCACCATGCCGACCAGCACGCCGATGAGCGCAGCCAGGTAGGCGCCGACGTGCAGCTCGCCGGCGGCAGCCCAGGCAGCCACGGCCGCAGCGACCATGATCGCGCCGTGCGACAGATTGAGCACGCCGGACACGCCGAAGATCAGCGTGAAGCCGGTGGCGCCCAGCGCATAGAGCGCGCTGATGGCGAAGCCATCGATCAGGATCTGCCAGAGGAGCATGCGCCTGCAACCGCCGATCTGGTGACGCGCGGTGGATCGATGCGGGCCGGACGCATGCCGGCCCGCGCCCGTGGGGTCAGTTCGGCAGCTTGACGAACGCCGGGAACTTCGTCTCGCCGACGGCGAGCTGCTTGGGCCACATGTTCTGCTGCTTGCCGTCCTGCCACTGCAGCATCAGCCCGGTGATGTAGCCCGGGCCGGTCTTCAGACCGTGCACGTGCGGGTCGCCTTGAGGCAAGAACGCGATGCGGCCGATCGTGCCGACGTAGTCGGTCTTTTCCATCGCCGCAACCAGCTTGTCGCTGTCGGTCGAGCCGGCGCGATGGACCGCGTCGGCGATCATGTAGACCTCGTCGTAGGCGGTGTAGCCGGAGTACGACGGCGTGTTGCCGTACTTCTTCACGAACGCGTCGACGAATGGCAGCGTCTTGGCCGTGACCGCCACGCCCGGCCCGGAAACGGCTTGGAAGAAAACACCTTCGGTCGCGCCGTTGGTGTCCTTCCAGAACGTCGAGTTGGTGGCCTGCGACGAGATGCCGAACATCGGGATCGGCACCTGCTGGCTCTTCCACTGCACCGTCGGCTGCGTGCCGACGTGCGAGATGCCGGTGATCATGACGTCGGGCTTGAGTGCCTCGATCTTGTTGAAGATGGGCGTGAAGTCGGTCGTGTCGGGCGAGAAGCGCACATGGTCGAGCACCTTCAGGCCGATCTTCGGCAGGCACGTCTCGTAGCCCGCATCGAGCGGCGTGGTCCAGGCCGCGTCTTCGCTGACGATGACGGCCGTCTTCATCTTGTGCGGCGCGACCAGCAGATCCTTGGCGGCATCGCAGACGAGCCCGGCCAGCGCGCTCGAGGTGAGGTAGCCGTGGAAGGTGTACTTGTTGTGCTCGTAGTCCTTGGCGATGTTCTGGGTGATCACGTCGGACGCGGCGCCGGGCGTGATCATCAGCGTCTTGAGCCGGCCCGCCCACGGCTCGAGCGCCAGCACGACCTCGGAGATGTAGCTCGCGATGACGGCGTTGACCTTGTCTTCGCTCACTGCGCGCTGGAAGGCACGGACCGCTTCCGCGGACGACGAGTGGTCGTCGTAGACAACGATCTCGATCTTGCGGCCGTCGATGCCGCCCTTGGCGTTGATCTCGTCGGCCGCGAGCTGCGCCGCCGGACCGATCGACGATCCGGCGACGGCCTGTGCCTCGGAGATGACGCCGATCTTGATGGGTTCGGCGGCAAGCGCCGGAATCGCCAGAGCGAAGGCGCCGCAGGCGATGAGTGCAGCAGCGCTGGATCTGGTGCGGGCATGGACAAAGCGATGATTCATGGGTCTCCTTGTTCGTCGTCGGCTGACGCGTCAACGCAACGGCGATCTTCGGGCCGTCGCGGCGGCAAATCGACTGGGCATTTACCCTATGGCGTCGGCGGTCCGACCAGACCGACCTGAAAGCAGCCCTATGCCGTCTCTAAGATCGAGTCATCGACGCGCCTGGAAGGCAACGCCATGAACCCACCGGCCGTGCTCCCGAATGATCGGCTCTTTCTCGCCGAGACCCACGAGGTCTTCAATGCCTCGCGCGAGCTTGTCGACTTCAATCCCTATCTGCAGGACATCGCCCTGCAGGAGGCAGTCCGGCGAGAAGGGGCTGCCTGGGCACACGAGGACCTGACAGCCTTCGGCAAGCTGACGGGCTCGGCCGGGCATCTCGCGCTCGGCGTGCTCGCCAACCGCTTCGGTCCCGAGCTCGAGACCCACGACCGCTTCGGTCAACGGATCGACCTGGTGACGTTCCATCCGGCCTACCACGCGCTGATGGCGACGTCGATCGAACACGGGCTGCACGCGTCGCCGTGGACCGATCCGCGCCCGGGCGCCCACGTCGCGCGCGCCGCGCACAGCTATCTCCACACCCAGGTCGACGCGGGGCACGGCTGCCCGATCACGATGACCTTCGCCGCGCTGCCGTCGCTGCGCACGACGCCGGCGCTGGCGAGGCTGTGGGAGCCGAAGATCACGGCGCGCGTCTACGACCCCCGCAACGTCCCCGCCGACGACAAGCAGGGCCTGACGATCGGCATGGCGATGACCGAGAAGCAGGGCGGCTCCGATGTCCGGGCCAACACGACCCGCGCCTATCCGGTCGGTGCGAGCGGGCCCGGAGAAGCGTACGAGCTCGTCGGCCACAAGTACTTCGTCTCGGCGCCGATGAGCGACGCCTTCCTCGTGCTGGCGCAGGCGCCGGGCGGCCTGTCGTGTTTCCTCTTGCCGCGCTGGCGACCCGACGGCAGCAAGAACCCGCTGCAGGTGCTGCGCCTGAAGCGCAAGATGGGCAACGTCTCGAACGCGTCGAGCGAGACCGAGCTGCGCGGCGCGCTGGCCTGGATGGTCGGCGAGGAAGGCCGCGGCGTGCGCACGATCATCGAGATGGTGGCGATGACGCGGTTCGACTGCATGGTCGGCTCATCGGCCGGCCAGCGCGCCGCGGTGTCGCAGGCGCTGTTCCACTGCTCGATCCGCTCGGCCTTCGGCCGCGTCCTCAACGAGCAGCCGCTGATGCGCAACGTGCTCGCCGACCTGGTGCTCGAGAACGAAGGCGCGCTGGCGCTGACGATGCGGCT
>DAIMIM010000216.1:0-6023 GCA_036722755.1 Caldimonas sp.
GCCCGAGCAGGTCGAGCGCCTGGATGCCGTGCGTGCCTTCGTGGATCATGTTGAGGCGGTTGTCGCGCCAGTACTGCTCGACCGGAAAGTCGCGCGTGTAGCCGTAGCCGCCGAGCACCTGGATCGCCAGGCTGTTCGATTCGAGGCAGAACTCGCTCGGCCAGCTCTTGGCGATCGGCGTCAGCACCTCGAGCAGCAGATGGGCGCGCGACTTCGCGGCATCGTTGCCGGTCTGCAGCTCATCGACGAGGCGCGCACAGTACAGCTCGAGCGCCAGCGCGCCTTCGCAATAGCTCTTCTGCGCGAGCAGCATGCGCTTGACGTCGGCGTGCTCGATGATCGGCACCTGCGGCGCCGTCGCGTCCTTTCCGCCGGGGCCCGCAGGCCGGCCCTGCGCCCGCACTTGCGCGTACGCGAGCGAGGCTTCGTAGCCCGCGAAGCCGAGCATCGTCGCGCCGAGCCCGACGGCGATGCGCGCCTCGTTCATCATGTGGAACATGCAGCGCAGCCCCTCGCCGGCGCGGCCGACCAGGTAGCCGATCGCGCCGGGCGCCGGCTGCCCGACGCCGCCGCGCACGGCGTACTTGCCTTCTCCGAAATTGAGCAGCGTGTTCGGGATGCCGCGGTAGCCGAGCTTGTGATTGAGGCCGGCCAGGGAGACGTCGTTGCGCTCGCCGGTCAGCTGTCCGTGCACGTCGACGAGCTTTTTCGGCACGATGAAGAGCGAGATGCCGCGCGTGCCGGGCACCAGCTTGCCGTCGTCGCCCGGGATCTTGGCGAGGACGAGGTGGATGATGTTCTCGGAGAGCTCGTGCTCGCCGTTCGAGATCCACATCTTGTTGCCCGTGAGGCGGTAGCGCGGACCGAGCGGGTCGGCCTCGAAGCCGGCACCGTCGGGCACGGCGCGCGTCACGATGTCCGAGAGGCTCGAGCCGGCCTGCGGCTCCGACAGGCACATCGTTCCCGAAAATCGCCCCGCGAATTCGTTCTTCGCGAACACGTCTCGCTGCAGCGGCGTGCCGTGCGCCATCAGCAAGCCGGCGTTGCCGCTCGTCAGCATGCCGCCGCCGCCGATGCCGATACCGGCCTTCGAGAAGAAGCTGTTGGCCGCCATCTCGACAACGCACGGCAGCTGCATACCGCCGATCCCGTAGTCCTGCGCAGCCGCGAGCAGGCCGGATTCGGCATAGGCGCGGGCCGCGTCGTGGCTCGCTTTCGGCAGATGGACCTTGTCGCCGTCGAACCAGGGCTCTTCGGTGTCGGCCAGCCGGTTGAACGGCGCGAATTTCTCGCGGGCGATGCGCTCGCAGGTGTCGAGCACCGAATCGAAGGTGTCGCGCGAATGGTCGGCGAAGCGCGTGCGCTCGCGCAGCGACTCGACGTGCAGCCAGTCGTAGAGAAGAAAGTCGATGGTTTGGCGGTACGTCATGCCGAATCGGCGGGCGGCGACACGACCCACCTCATCGGGTCTGCGCGGCGCAAGCAATCGCAGGCGTCGTCGGCCGGCGAGGTCTCGAGGATCAAGTCGCGAAACGCGTCCATCCAGGCCATCACCTGCTCAGGAGACCAAGAGTCGTCTCGGCGGCCGAGATCGGATGGAGCAACTTTCACGAGTCAACGGCTCCCCTGTCCATCGCTTCGAAGAAGTCGCCGAACTTCATTGGTGCCAAGGCTCAACGATTCAGTACCCGCTCAAAGCACCTCGAACACGCCGGCCGCGCCCATGCCGCCGCCGATGCACATGGTGACGACGACCTTCTTCGCGCCGCGCCGCTTGCCTTCGATCAGAGCGGCTCCTGTCAGGCGCTGTCCGCTCACGCCGTAAGGATGGCCGACCGCGATCGCGCCGCCATTGACGTTGAGCCGGTCCATCGGGATGCCGAGCGTGTCGGCGCAATAGAGCACCTGAACGGCGAAGGCTTCGTTCAATTCCCAGAGGTCGATGTCGGCGACGGTGAGACCGAGCCGCTTCAGAACCTTGGGTACAGCGAAGACCGGGCCGATGCCCATCTCGTCGGGCTCGCAGCCGGCGACCGCGAAACCGAGGAAGCGGCCGAGCGGCTTCAGGCCGCGCCGCTCGGCGAGCTTTTCGTCCATCAAGACGCAGGCGCCCGCGCCATCGCTGAACTGGCTGGCGTTGCCGGCCGAGATGACGCCGCCGGGAATCGCCGGCTTGATGTCCTTGATGCCTTCATAAGTCGTGCCCGGGCGAATGCCTTCGTCGGCGCTGACCGTCACTTCCTTCGTGCGCAATCCCATCACCGCGTCGGCGACGCCGGCGAGCACCGTGATCGGCGCGATCTCGGCCTCGAACTTGCCGGCATCGCGCGCGGCGGTGGCCCGCTGCTGGCTGGCCGCGCCGTAGCGGTCCATGCGCTCGCGCTCGATCTTGTAGCGCTTGGCGACCTGTTCTGCCGTCTGCAGCATGTTCCAGTAGATCGTCGGCTTGTGCTCCGCGAGCCACGAGTCGACGATCATGTGCTTGTTGGCTTCGTTCTGGACGCACGAGATGCTCTCGACGCCGCCGGCGACGACGATGTCGTTCTCGCCGGCGATGATGCGTTGCGCCGCCATGGCGATCGCCTGCAGACCGCTCGAGCAGAAGCGGTTCACGGTCATGCCGCTGGTCGTGACGGGCAGGCCGGCGCGCAACGCGATCTGCCGCGCGATGTTGCTGCCGGTGGCGCCTTCGGGCGTGGCGCAGCCCATGACGCAGTCGTCGACCTCCGCGCCATCGATGCCTGCCCGCTCGACCGCGGCCTTGACGGCGTGGCCTCCGAGCGTGGCGCCGTGCGTCATGTTGAAGGCGCCCTTCCAGCTCTTGGCGAGAGGCGTGCGGGCGGTCGAGACGATGACGGCGCTGGTCATGGCGTGTGGTCCTGTTCGGAGTTAGTTGAAGGTCTTGCCTTCGGCGGCGAGCTTCGCGAGCAGCGGCGCAGGCTTCCAGAACGAGGCGTCGTCGTTCGGGTTGGCGGCGAAGCGATGCATCGCCTGCATCACGTTGAAGAGGCCCTGGGTGTCGGCGTAGTTCATCGGCCCGCCACGGTGCATCGGGAAGCCGTAGCCGGTGAGATAGACCATGTCGATGTCGCTGGCGCGCTGGGCGATGCCTTCGTCGACGATCTTTGCGCCTTCGTTAACGAGCGCATAGACGAGCCGGTGCACGATCTCGTCGTCGCCGATCTTGCGCGGCGTGATGCCGAGCGCCGTGCGGTGCGCCTCGATCATGTCGGTGACGACCTTGCTCGGGATCGCGTCGCGCTTGCCCGGCACGTAGTCGTACCAGCCCGCCCCCGTCTTCTGGCCGAAGCGGCCGAGCTCACAGAGCAGATCGGCCGTCTTCGAATAGCGCAGGTTGGGCTTTTCGAGATAGCGGCGCTTCCTGATGTACCAGCCGACGTCGTTGCCGGCGAGATCGCCCATCCGGAACGGACCCATCGCCATGCCGAACTTCTCCATCGCCTTGTCGACCTGCTCCGGCGTCGCGCCCTCGTCCAGCAGGAAGCCGGCCTGGCGCGAGTACTGCTCGATCATGCGATTGCCGATGAAGCCGTCGGTCACGCCCGAGACGACGCAGGTCTTCTTGATCTTCTTGCCGAGTGCCATCACGGTCGCCAGCACGTCCTTGGCGGTCTTCTTGCCGCGCACGACCTCGAGCAGCTTCATCACGTTGGCGGGGCTGAAGAAGTGCATGCCGATCACGTCCTGCGGGCGCTTCGTGAAGGCGGCGATCTTGTCGACGTCGAGCGTCGAGGTGTTGCTCGCCAGGATCGCGCCGGCCTTCATCACCTCGTCGAGCGTGTGGAAGACCTGCTCCTTCACGGACATGTCCTCGAACACGGCCTCGATGACGAGATCGGCGTCCTTCAGGTCGCCGTAGTTCAGCGTCGTCGACAGCAGCGCCATGCGCTCGTCGAGCTTGTCCTGCTTGAGCTTGCCCTTCTTGACCTGCGCCTCGTAGTTCTTGCGCATGATGCCGGTGCCCTTGTCGAGCGCCTCCTGCTTCATCTCCAGCATCACCACCGGGATGCCGGCGTTGAGGAAGTTCATGGCGATGCCGCCGCCCATCGTGCCGGCGCCGATGACGGCGACTTTTTCGATCTTGCGCAGCGGCGTATCGGTCGGCACGTCGGCGATCTTGCTGGCGGCGCGCTCGGCGACGAAGACGTGGCGCAACGCCTTCGATTCCGGCGTCAGCATCAGCGCCATGAAGAGCTCGCGCTCGAATTTCATGCCGTCGTCGAATTTCATCTTCGTCGAGGCGGCGACGGCATCGACGCACTTCAGCGGCGCCGGGTAGTTCCTGGACATCGCGCCGACCGTGTTGCGCGCGAACTGGAAGTAGGCATCGGCATTCGGATACGTCACCTTGAGATCGCGCACCAGCGGCAGCGGGCGCGACGCGGACTTCTCGCGGGCGTAGGCGATCGCCGCGTCGAGCACGTCGCCGTCGGCGATCTTGTCGAAGAGCGTTTGCCCGGGCTGCCTGGCGAGCAGCTCGCTCTTCACGGGCTCGCCGCTGACGATCATGTTGAGCGCGGACTCGACGCCGAGCACGCGCGGCAGCCGCTGCGTGCCGCCGGCGCCGGGAATCAGGCCGATCTTCACTTCCGGCAGCGCCACCAGCGTGCCGGGCGCGGCGACGCGGTAGTGGCAGCCGAGCGCGAGCTCGAGGCCGCCGCCCATCGCGACGCTGTGCACGGCGGCGACGATCGGCTTGGTGCTCGCCTCGAGCGCGAGGATCAGCGAGGCCAGGTTCGGCTCCATCGTCGCCTTGGGCGAGCCGAATTCGCGGATGTCGGCGCCGCCCGAGAACGCCTTTCCTGCGCCGGTGATGACGATGGCCTTGACCGCCGCGTCGTCGAGCGCACGCTCGAGCCCGTTGGCGACGCCGACCCGCGTCTCGTAACCGAGCCCGTTGACGGGCGGGTTGTCCATCGTGATGACGGCGACGTCGCCGCGAACTTCGTAGTTGGCGCTCATGTGACAAGCCTCGTCGATGCTCCGGCCGAACGGCGCGGATGGGTGAAAAAGAACGTTCGTTCGATTCTAGGCCGCAGCCCCGAAAAACCGCTGTCCCAGCGGCGACAACAGGGCGAACGAACGGCGCGCCGATGGCGTGCTCAGACCTCGAGCCACTCCTTGCGGATGTCGGCGTTGCCGCGCAGGTCGGCCGGCGTGCCTTCGAAGACGATCGCGCCATGGCCCATGACGTAGCAGCGCTCGGAAATCTCGAGGGCGATGGTCAGCTTCTGCTCGACCAGCAGCACCGAGACGCCGCGGCTCTTCAGCGTCTTCAGATAGTCGGCGACGAGCTCGACGATCTTCGGCGCGAGGCCTTCGGTCGGCTCGTCGATCATGATGAGGTCGGGATCGCCCATCAGGGTTCGGCACAGCGTCAGCATCTGCTGCTCGCCGCCGGAGAGAACGCCTGCCTCGGTGTGCTGGCGCTCCTTCAGGCGCGGGAAGATCTCGTACATGTCGCGGAAGGTCCAGCGCGGCACCTTGCCGCCGGCGCGCTGGCTGCGCTTCTCGCCGAGCATGAGGTTCTGCTCGACGGTGAGCTTCGGGAAGATCTCGCGGTTCTCTGGCACGTAGCCGATGCCCCGATGGGCGATGTCGAATGCCTTGCGTCCGAGGATCTCCTCGCCGCGCATCGTGATCGAGCCTTCACCGTGGACCAGGCCCATGATCGTTCGCACTGTCGTCGACCGTCCCGAGCCGTTGCGACCGAGCAGCGAGACGATTTCGCCTTCGCCCACGGCCATGTCGACGCCGTGCAGGATGTGGCTCTTGCCGTAGTAGGCGTGCAAGCCGGAAAGTCGCAGCATCGTCGTCATCGGTTCGTTCGCATCGCCGTGATCAGGCGGCGTGGCCGGCGGCCGCCTGCCTGTCGGCCAGCAGCGAACCCAGATAGGCTTCCTGGACGCGCGCATTGGCGCGCACGGCCTCAGGCACGTCGAAGGCAATGACCTCGCCGTAGACCAGCACGGCGATCTTGTCGGCGAGACCGAAGACGACGC
>DAIMIM010000217.1:0-5989 GCA_036722755.1 Caldimonas sp.
CGCGAAGCGGCCTTTGGGACGTCCGCTCGATGGAGGGGTTGGGCGTCACGGGCGATTGGCGCCGACGAGGCGACGACTTGCTCTCTGCTGGCCCTTGACTGCGCCTGGAGGCTTCGGCGCGATTGTTCGCATTGAATATCTGCATATTTGCTTCGTCACATCATCCTCTCGCTCGAAGATTGACAAGTAATGCAGATCCTTCTTCCCACCGCGCCGCTCTGATGGCGTTGGCGCGACGAAGGTGTCAAAGTAGTATTTCCGCTGATACGCGAATACACCGAAGCTGACTCCTAGCCATTCTGCTCGAGCGCCTACTACCGAACGCATGAAGGTGCGTCTGGTGCGCGGTTCGTCAAGCATGTCTCCTACAGCATAGAAGCCTTGCTGCGCCTGAAGGTCAGAGTCGGGCATGTCGTAGCGAAATGCGGTGCCGCAATTGCCGAGCGCTCTAGAAATAGGCATTCCTTGCCAAATAACGAGCTCTGTGAGGTTGTGACCGTCATTATCCAGATCGACTTCCGGCTCGTATGTCCATGCTGCGATTTGCCCTTGCCTAAGCCAACTTTCGATGTTCTCCCTCGACTCAAAGGGAGACGACACGCCTCGTCTCCGTGCGTCGTCCTCTCGTAGAAGGTCCTGGCTCCTGCTTCCCTGATCATTGTTCCAGTCGAAACCACGAACTCGCTCGAAGAGCGTGTTGACTTCGCCCGGCGTCAAAGGGACACGTCGAAGATAGGAAAATCCCGGCACGGAATCATTCTCAGGACGTCCACAGTAGGGCGGACTATGGAACTCCGTGATGTTCAGGCGCTTCTGATAGGCGCGACAGACTGGATTGCGCGCACCTTCTAGGAGATCAAATCTATAGGCTTCGTAAGTGGTCGTGGGAGAGCGGCCGACCGTGACATCGGTCGTGGGCTCGATTTGGGGCCGATCCAGGCGCGTACCGTGAGGCGCCGACGCGGTATCTGCGACTGCTGGACATAGCCGAACTACATAGACGCAAGCGAACAAGACAAACCGCGCCAAGTTCTTCGTAGCAGCGCTCCAGTCGCTCATAACGGGGATTGTGGCGCCCAACGTGATATCGAGGACAACTCGACGTGTCCACCTTGACTAGTCATACCGGACACGATTGGTCTCCACGTTTTTCTGAAAGCAAGTTGACACACGCCTCTCAGGTCGATACTGTACATCCATACAGTATTGATACGAGGGGCGAAAGTGGACAACAACGATGGCACCTTCGACGACGAAAGTGGACAGCAGCGCCGTGACGCTCCGAGGCCGGCCGCCGCACCTTCTTCCTCGTCGTCCTCCTCTTCCTCGTCGTCCTCCTCTTCCTCCTCTTCCCCCGCCGGCCAGCATCGCCTGCTCGATACGCTGCGGGAGCGTCTTCGGTACATGCATTACAGCTTACGGACAGAGGAGGCGTACGTCTACTGGGTGCGCGGCTTCGTGCGCTGGTCGGGCTTGCGCCATCCGCGCGAGCTCGGCTCCATGGAGGTGCAGGCTTATCTGGTGATGCTCGCCAACGAGCGCCGCGTCGCGGCCTCCACGCATCGGCAGGCCCTGAGCGCGCTGCTCTTTCTCTACCGCGAAGTGCTCGGCGTCGACATGCCCTGGCTGCAGGAGCTCGGCCGCCCGATCCCGAAGAAGCGCATTCCGGTGGTCCTCACGCAGATGGAAGTGCAGACCCTGCTCGCGCACATGGGCGACGCGGTCACGGGGCTGCTCGCGCGGCTGCTTTACGGCACCGGCATGCGTCTGCTCGAAGGCATCCGTCTGCGCGTGAAGGATGTCGATTTCGTGCGCCAGGTCATCGTCGTGCGCGACGGCAAGGGCGGCAAGGACCGCGTCGTCATGCTGCCGCGCGCGCTCGAAGGCCCGCTGCGTGCGCAGCTCCTGCACGCCCGCCGTTTGTGGCGGCTCGACCAGGAGCAGGGCCGCAGCGGCGTGTACCTGCCGCATGCGCTGGCCGCGAAGTACAAGCGCGCGGCCGAGAGCTGGGCCTGGTTCTGGATCTTTCCGGCCGACGGCATCAGCACCGATCCGCGCAGCGGCGAAGGCGCCACGCACCGCCACCACCTCCACGAGAAGCGCCTGCAGCGCGATCTGAAAGCCGCCGTCGACGCGGTCCGCATCGCCAAGCCCGCCACCGTGCACACGCTGCGCCATTCGTTCGCCACCCACCTGCTGCAGGCCGGCACCGACATCCGCACCGTGCAATCGCTGCTCGGTCACGCCGACGTGAGCACGACCATGATCTACACCCACGTGCTGAAGTCGTCGGCCGCGGGCACCTCGAGCCCGCTCGATGGATTGATGATGGTGCCGATGGATGACGAGGCGGTCGAACCCCGCAACGAACACAAGCCGCCACACCGTGCCCGCGAGCCGTCGCCGTGCTACCGCGTTACGCCGAGCTTCACTGCCGCAGCAACTTCAGCTTCCTGACGGGTGCATCGCACCCCGAGGAGCTGGTCGAGCGCGCGGCCGCGCTCGGCTACGGCGCGCTCGCCATCACCGACGAGTGCTCGCTCGCCGGTGTCGTGCGCGCGCATGTCGAGGCCAAGGCGCGGCAGCTGCATCTGGTCATCGGCAGCGAGATGCGGCTGGTCATGCCGAACACCGGCACGCCGCACGCGCGGCTGGTGCTGCTCGCGCAGTCGCGCCGTGGCTACGGCAACCTCGCGCACTGGATCACGGTGGCGCGGCGCCGCGCCGACAAGGGCAGCTACCTCGCGCATCCGGCCGATGTCGAAGGCAAGGTGCCGAACGCGCCCACGCTCGCCGGCCTGCCCGAGTGCGCGGCCTTGCTGCTGCCCTCGGCCGGGCAATCGTTCGAGGAGATCTTCGCCCACGCGATGTGGCTGAAGACCTGGTTCCAGGAGCGCGCCGCCATCGCCATCGAGCTGCTGCACCGCGGCAGCGACGACGACCTGCTCGACCGCGTCGTGCGCGTCGCGCAGTTCACCGGGCTGCGCATCGTCGCCGCCGGCGATGTGTTGATGCATGTGCGGTCGCGCAAGCCCCTGCAGGACACGCTCACCGCCACGCGCATCGGCAAGCCGGTCGCCGAATGCGGCCTGGCGCTCGAGCCCAATGCCGAGCAGCCCCTGCGCTCGCGGGCGCGGCTCGCCGCGCTCTACGAGCCGGCCTGGCTCGAGAACACGATCGCCATCGCCGCGCAATGCAGTTTCTCGCTCGACGAATTGCGCTACGAATATCCCGAAGAGATCGTGCCGCCGGGCGAGACGCCGGCGTCGCAGCTCAGAAAGCTCGTCGACGAAGGCGTGCCGAAGCGCTTTCCCGCCGGCCTGCCGGAGGCCTACCGCCGCACGATCGAGAGCGAGCTGGCCATCATCGCCGAGCTGAAATACGAATCCTATTTCCTGACCGTGGCCGACATCGTCGCCTGGGCGCGCAACCAAGGCATCCTCTGCCAGGGCCGCGGCAGCGCCGCCAACTCGCTGGTCTGCTATTGCCTGCACGTCACCGAGGTCGATCCGCGCCGGGCCAGCCTGCTGTTCGGCCGCTTCATCAGCGTCGAGCGCAACGAGCCGCCCGACATCGACATCGACTTCGAGCACCAGCGCCGCGAAGAAGTCATCCAGTACATCTACGCCAAGTACGGCCGGCACCGCGCCGCGCTCGCCGCCGTCGTCATCAGCTACCGGCCGCGCTCGGCGCTGCGCGACGCTGGCCGCGCGCTCGGCATCGACCTGCAGCGCATCGAGGCGGTCTCGAAGAGCCAGCACTGGTTCGACGGCCGCGGCATCGATCCGGAGCGGCTGCGCGAGAACGGCTTCGATCCCGAAGCGCCGGTCGTCAGGCTGTGGATGGAGCTCACGGCGCAGCTGATCGGCTTTCCGCGCCATCTCTCGCAGCATCCGGGCGGCTTCGTCATCGGCAAGGGCCGCATCTCGGAGCTGGTGCCGATCGAGAACGCGACGATGGAAAAGCGCAGCGTCATCCAGTGGGACAAGGACGATCTCGAGTCGCTCGGCCTGCTCAAGGTCGACATCCTCGCCATCGGCATGCTGAGCGCGATCCAGCGTTCGCTCGGCTACATCGGCGCCAAGCTCGGCCGCGCGCCGCTGCTGATGCAGGAGATCGAGGAGGGCGACGTGCCCACCTACGACATGATCTGCCGCGCCGACACCGTCGGCGTCTTCCAGATCGAGAGCCGGGCGCAGATGAGCATGCTGCCGCGCCTGCAGCCGCGCTGCTACTACGACCTGGTGGTCGAGGTCGCGATCGTGCGGCCCGGTCCGATCCAGGGCGGCATGGTCCATCCGTACCTGAAGAATCGCACCCTGCCCATGAGCGAGATCGATTGCCCGGCCGAGCTGCTGCCGGCGCTGGCGCGGACCAAGGGCGTGCCGATCTTCCAGGAGCAGGTGATGCAGATCGCCATGCTCGCCGCCGATTTCAGCGCCGGCGAAGCCGATGCGCTGCGCCGCGCCATGGCGGCGTGGAAGCGGCGCGGCGGCCTCTCGCCGTTCCACCAGCGGCTGGTCGGGCGCATGGTCGAGAAAGGCTACGCGCTCGAGTACGCCGAGCGCATCTTCAAGCAGATCCAGGGCTTCGGCGAATACGGCTTTCCGGAGAGCCACGCCGCGGGCTTCGCCCTGCTCGCGTATGTGAGCTGCTGGATCAAGTGCCATCACCCCGACGCTTTCCTGTGCGGCCTGCTCAACGCCCAGCCGATGGGCTTCTACGCGCCGGCGCAGCTGGTGCGCGACGCGCGCGAGCACGGCGTCGAGGTGCGCCCGGTCGACGTCCGCGTCAGCGACTGGGAGAGCACGCTCGAAGAGGAGCCGGCCCTCACCCCGGCCCTCTCCCGCAAGCGGGAGAGGGCGCAGGAAGAGCCTTCTCCCTCCGGGGAGCAGCAGGAAAAGCCCTCTCCCTCCGGGAGAGGGTGGGCTGAGGGTCTGCGCCCCGTCCGCCTCGGGCTCGACCGCATCAACGGCCTCGCCGAAGAGGCGGGCAAGCGCATCGTCGAGGCGCGCAGCGCCGCGCCCTTCGCCAGCACCGAAGACCTGGCGCGGCGCGCCCGCCTCGACGCCCACGCCCTGGCCGCGCTCGCCAACGCCGACGCCCTGCAAAGCCTCGACGGGCATCGGCACCAGGCGGCGTGGGCGGTGGCCGGAATCGACACGCGGCCGACCGAGCTGCTGCGCGCGACCCGCAGCGGCGAAGGGAAACAGCAGCAGCGCGTCGCGCTCGCCGCGCCGGGCGAAGGCGAGAGCACGCTCGCCGACTATCGCTCGCTCGGCCTGACGCTGAAGCGCCACCCGCTCGCGCTGCTGCGGACCCAGCTCGCCGCCGAGTTCAAGGTCGAGACGGCGGCGCGCCTGCGCACGTTTCCGAACGGGCGGCTGGCGCGCGCGAGTGGCCTCGTCACGCACCGGCAGCGGCCCGAGACGGCCAAGGGCACGGTCTTCGTCACCCTCGAAGACGAGACCGGCGCCATCAACGTCATCGTCTGGCCGCGGGTTGCCGAGCAGCAGAGAAAGCCCTTGCTCGGCGCGACCCTGCTCACCGTCTACGGCCAGTGGCAGCGCCAGGGCGAAGGCGACACGGCGGTGATGCACCTGCTCGCCGCGAAGATGATCGATCACAGCTCGCTGCTGAACGGCCTCGTCAGCCGCAGCCGCAATTTCCGCTAGCGCGAGAGAGCTCGCTCCACGGCAGCAGCGGGGCTCCGCCGGGTGCCCTCATCGCGGCGCGGCTCTCCGGCAAAATCGCACTCGATGAGTGCCCAGGTCGTCACTTCCGAGCTGCGCCGCTGGATCGTCTCGCAGGCGGCCGCCGGCCATTCGCCCGAGGCCGTGCTCGACGCCATGAAGGCGAGCGGCTGGGAAGAAGCGGTTGCCCTCGAAGCGCTCGAGACGACGATGCGCGATCACCTGCTCCAGTTGAACGGCGGCGGCGAAGCGGCCCACGAGCCGGCCAAGCCGGGACCCGGGCGCCATCTCTCGGC
>DAIMIM010000218.1:0-5978 GCA_036722755.1 Caldimonas sp.
CCCTTGGCGAGCTCGCCGGGGATCAGGTTGCGCAGGCTCACGTCGTTGGCGAGCATCACCAGGCGGATGCCGTCGATCGCCGCCCCGGCCGTCGTGCCCATGGCGATGTCGCCGGTGATCACGGCGACCTCGGCTTCGAAGTCGATGCCCCAGTCGACGCTGCCGGCGACGATGTCGTCGCAAGCCCCCAGGAAGTCGTCGCTGCCGCCCTGGTACATCAGCGGGTCGGTCCAGAAGCTGGCCGGCATCTCGGCATTGCGGGCCCGTCGCACCAGCTCGACGTGGTTGACGAAGGCCGAGCCATCGGCCCACTGGAAGGCGCGCGGCAAGGGCGCCATGCAGCGCTCCGGCTCGAAGGCGAAGGCGTGTCGCGCCTTGCCGCCGTTCAGCGTCACCGCCAGGTCTTCGAGCTGCGGCGAGAGGAAATTCCAGTCGTCGAGCACTTGCTGCAGGCGCGTCGCGATGGCGCTGGCATAGTGGGCGGTCGACAGGTCGCGCGAGACGACGACGAGTTGTCCGTCGCGCGAGCCGTCCTTGTACGTGGCGAGCTTCATCGTTCGTATTCCCGGTGGTCGCCGGCGGCGATCGGGACGCATTGTCGACGTTGCTTCAAACCCGTGGACACAGCGCCTTCGCCTCCTTTCGCCCAACCCGCCCCGCGCTCGCGGGCCGGATCGCGTCGGCGCGCGCTGGCAGCGCTTGCCCTGCTGGCGACGCTGTTGCACGTCGCGTTCCTGGGTAGCGCTGGCGGCTTGGTGAAGGGGTCGGCGCGGGCAAGCGACGCGGCCTCTGCGATGGCGGTGCGGGTCGTCGATGCAGCGGCGGAGGCGCCCGAGCCCGAGCTGCCGGCGGCGGAGCCGGATGCGCCGCCCACACCATCGCCGGCACCCGTCCATCGGCGACCGCCGCCGCGCAGCCCGCGCGCCTTCACGGCAGTCGCGTCGTCGCCTGCCGAGGCGCTCGCAGCCGAGCCGCCGAGCCTTGCCGCGAGCGCACCCGAGCCGATCGACGCGACGCTGGCGCAGGCAGAGACGCCCGCTTCGACACCGCCTGCCGAGCCGTTGCCTGCCGAGCCGCTTCGCGACGATCCGACGCCCGTGCCGGCATCCGCCGCCGATGCATCCGCGTCATCGGCGACGAGCGTCGCATCGGCTGCGTCCTCGTCTGTCGCGGAGCCCTCCGCAGCTGCACCACCCGTCGCGGCGTCGGCACCGGGCCCGGCCGCGTCGGCGAGCTTTCTCGCGGCCGGCGAAGAGCCGCCCCCCACCTACCGGACCGTTCTGCCCGCCCCGGCGACGATGCACTACGAGGTCCGGCGAGGATTTCTGCGCGGCGCCGGCGAGATCCGCTGGCAGCGCAGCGGCGACCGCTACGAGCTGCGCCTGGAAGCGCGCATCGCCGGCCTGACCTTGCTCGCGCAGACGAGCCAGGGCCAAGTCGACGCGACCGGCTTGGCGCCGACGCGCTTTCTCGACCAGCGCATGCGCCGCGCGCCCCAGGCCGCGAACTTCCAGCGCGACCACGACAGCATCACGTTCTCGGGCCCGTCGACCGTCTGGCCGCTACTGCCTGGCAGCCAGGACCAGCTGAGCTGGATGATCCAACTTGCCGGCATCGTCGCCGCCGAGCCCGGAAGGGCCATCGACGGCGTCCCGATCTCGATGGTCATCGTCGGCGCCCGCGGCGATGCGGGCGTGCGGACGCTGCGCTTCATCGGCCGCGACACCGTCGAGACCGCGACCGGGGCCGTGCAGGCGCTGAAGTTCGTGGTCGATGGCCGCTCGACCTACGACGCCACCTACGAGATCTGGCTCGACCCGGCACACGACTACCTGCCGGCCCACGCCACACAGCGCGGCAGCAACGGCGAATCCGAGTTCGACCTACTGCTCGAGCGGATCGATTCGCCCCCCTGAGACGCACATCGGCCATCTCCGCCGATGCGTTGTGCGCCGTCGATAGCGTGCCGGCGTTCGGGCCCGCTTGCAAACGGAGTCGCCAGCCACAGCTAGGGTCCAGGAGATTCCCGCCATGCACATGCTCTACAACTCCGACAGCTTCGCGGTCGTTGCCTTCGACCTGCCGGCTGGTCCGTCGACCGAGGGTGGCGCGCCCGAGCCGCGCGGCGGCTTCGAGATCGTGGACAAGTTCGCGAAGAAGGATGTCTTCATCGAAGGCGCGGTCGCCGAACGATTCAAGGAAGGCGCCCTGGCCCTCATGGCCAGCAAGCCCAGCGAAGAGGACATCGACGACTACATCGGTGGCTTCACTGCCGTGATGCAGCAGCCACTCGTCCTGCACTAGGGCCCGGCGCGAGCCGCTGCTGTCCGCCCCGCCCCTCAAGTTCCCTCCTGGCGCGCCGATATGCGGGTGCGGTGGCGACACACGATGTCGCCGCGGCTCCCCTGAATTTGCGATCTCGAAGGACATGGCGGCCGAGCTGGCGATGAACTCTGTGGTGCAGCCGGCAATGCCGGCGGCCTTGATGCTGCTGCTCAGCTTGGGCGTCAGCACGTTCGCCGGCTACGTGGCCCTCGATCTGGCGCGGCGTGTCCGGGTGCTGCGCACGCGCGCCGGCTTTCTCTGGCTGCTTGGGTCTGCCTGCGCGCTCGCGCTCGGCATCTGGTCCTGCCAGATCATCGGCGTTGCGGCCGAGCCGATGCCGTTCGCCATGGGCTACGACGCGATCGGTTCCCTCGTCGCCCTGGCGGCCGCGCTGGTCGTCGGCGTGGCCGGGCTCGGCGCCGTCAGCGGCCGCGTCGCGACGCCGTCTCGGGTCGGTTTCGGGGCCTGCGCACTCGGCTTCGGAGTCGTCGGTGTGCACGCGCTCGCTCTCGCGCCGCTCGGTTTGCAGCCCGGCATCACCTGGCACATCCTGCCGCTGATCGCGGCCATGGCAGGCGCCGTCGGCGGCTGCATGATGGCCCTGGGCGCGTTCTTCCGCGGCGGCGACCGGACTCGCCCGGCAACGCTGCCCTGGCAGGCGACGTCCGCCGCCGTCTTCGGCGCCACCTTCGTCGCCAGCCACCAGCTCGTCCTCGGCGCCGCCGGGTTGAACGAGCAGCTCGCTTCGCTGAACGCCGACCGGCTGTCGCAGCCGACGCTGACCATGCTCGCGTCGGTCGGCTCGGTTTCGCTGCTGCTGGTCGGGCTCATTCTGTCGATCCTCGAGGCGCGCCTGCGCCTGTCGCTGCGCCGCGCCGAAAGCGAGCTGCAACGGCGAACCTTCCGCGACGGCCTGACCCGTCTGCCCAACCGCCTGATGTTCGACAGCACCCTCGCCCAAGCCGTGCAGCAGGCCGAGGAGGCCGGCGAGCGGATGGCGATGCTCTTCATCGATCTCGACGGCTTCAAGCCGGTCAACGAATCGCTGGGCCACCACATGGGCGACCTCATGCTGCGCGAGGTCGCCGCGCGCCTGAAGCAATTCGCGCGGCCCGAAGACCGCGTCGCCCACCTCGGCGGCGACGAGTTCCTGATGCTGGTCCGCGCCAATCCGAGCGCCGAGGACGCTGCGATCTTCGCGGAGCGCCTGCAGGCCTCGATCGGCGAGCCTTGCCGGATGAACGGTCGGGAAGCCGCCGTCTCGAGCTCGGTCGGCATCGCCATGTACCCGGAGCACGGTGGCAAGGCCGAGCTGATCGCGCACGCCGAAGCGGCGATGCGCGCCGCCAAGAGCGGCGGTGGCGCCTCGCACTGCTTTTTCGAGGCGCGCATGATGAACGGCGCGCGCGACCAGTTCGACCTGCTGCGCGATCTGCGTCGCGCCCTCGCCGAAGGCCAGCTGAGCCTGCTCTACCAGCCGAAGATCCACGCGCCGAGCGGCGAGATCACCGGCGCCGAGGCGCTGATGCGCTGGAACCACCCGCAGCGCGGCATGGTCGGGCCGGCGGTGTTCATTCCGATCGCCGAGCGCTTCGGCCTGATCGGCGCGATCGGCAACTGGCTGATCGAGGAGGCCTGCCGGCAGGCCGGCGTCTGGCGCGACGAGGGGCTGCGCATGCGCGTCGCCATCAATCTCTCGGCGCACCAGCTGCGCCATGCCGATCTGGCCGACCGCATCGACGCGGCGCTGCGCCGGCACCGCATCAATCCGCAGCTCTTGACCTGCGAGATCACCGAATCGGTGGCGATGGAAGACGCGTCGAACGCGATCCGCATGGTCGAACGGCTCGGCGCGATGGGCGTCAACATCTCGATCGACGACTTCGGCACCGGCTATTCGAGCCTCGCCTATCTGAGAAAGCTCCACGCCGGAGAGCTGAAGATCGACCGCAGCTTCGTCCTCGATCTCGAAACCAGCGCCGATGCGCGCGCCGTCGTCGATGCCGTCGTCAAGCTGGCGCAGGCGCTCGGCCTGAAGGTCGTCGCCGAGGGCGTCGAGACCGAAGCGCAGCACCAGATCCTGCGCGCCCTCGGCTGCCACGAGTTGCAGGGCTATCTGTTCGCCCGGCCGATGTCGGCCGCCGCGCTCTCGACCTGGGCCATGGACGACGAGGGCACACGTGGCATCGAGTTCCGCGATTCGCTGTACCGGCCGACCGAAGCGGGCGCGCTGCACTAGCGTTTCCTACAATCGGGGCATGAACACGCTGCCCTATACACGCGCCGCGGCGCTGCCGCAGATCCTCAAGGAGCGCATCGTCGTCCTCGACGGCGCGATGGGCACGATGATCCAGCGCCATCGCCTGTCCGAAGCCGACTACCGCGGGGAGCGCTTCAAGGACCATGGCAAGAGCCTGAAGGGCAACAACGACCTGCTGCAGCTGACCCGGCCGGACGTCATCAGTGCCATCCACGCGCAGTACCTCGAGGCCGGCGCCGACATCATCGAGACCAACACCTTCGGCGCGACCTCCGTCGCGCAGGCCGACTACGACCTCGGCGAGCACGCGCGCGAGATCAACCTGGCCGGCGCGCGGCTCGCCCGCGCCGCCTGCGACCGCTTCACGAGCGCCGACAAGCCGCGCTTCGTCGCCGGCGCGCTCGGGCCGACGCCGAAGACGGCGAGCATCAGCCCGGATGTCAACGACCCGGCGGCGCGCAACGTCACGTTCGCGCAATTGCGCGATGCCTACCGCGAGCAAGCCGAAGGGTTGCTCGAAGGCGGCTGCGATCTCTTCCTGGTCGAGACGGTCTTCGACACGCTCAACGCCAAGGCGGCGATCTTCGCCCTCGACGCGCTGATGGAAGACAGCGGCGAACGGCTGCCCGTGATCGTCTCGGGCACCGTCACCGATGCATCGGGCCGGATCCTCTCCGGGCAGACCGTCGGCGCGTTCTGGCACAGCGTGCGCCACGCGCGGCCGCTCGCCGTCGGCCTCAACTGCGCGCTCGGTGCGGCGTTGATGCGCCCCTATCTGGCCGAGCTGGCGCAGATCGCCGGCGACACCTTCGTGAGCTGCTATCCGAACGCCGGCCTGCCCAACCCGATGAGCGAGACCGGCTTCGACGAGACGCCGGAGATCACCGCCGGGCTGCTCGAGGAATTCGCGAGCGCGGGCTTCCTGAACATCGCCGGCGGCTGCTGCGGGACGACGCCGGAGCACATCGCGCGGATCGCCGAGCGCGTCGGCAAGTACAAGCCTCGTTGCGGCCACCGCGGCGCGCTGTTCGGCGAGCTGGAGGCGGCGTGATGGAAGACGACGCCAACGCGAGCTCGCAAGGCAACGCCGTCCCGCCGCTGAAGCTGTCCGGTCTGGAGCCGGTGCTGATCGGCGAAGGGTCGCTCTTCGTCAACATCGGCGAGCGCACCAACGTCACCGGCTCCAAGGTCTTCGCGCGCCTCATCCTCAACGGCCAGTTCGAGGAAGCGTTGAGCGTGGCCCGACAGCAGGTCGAGAACGGCGCCCAGGTCATCGACATCAACATGGACGAGGCGATGCTGGATTCGAAGGCGGCGATGGTCCGCTTTCTCAATCTCATCGCCGGCGAGCCCGAGATCGCGCGCGTGCCGATCATGATCGACAGCTCCAAGT
>DAIMIM010000219.1:0-279 GCA_036722755.1 Caldimonas sp.
GACGAGCTGCAGAAGATCCTCGACCAGAAGATCGGCATGGGCATGGTCGGCGACATGGGCAAGTTCATGCAGTACCAGACCGCGCAGTCGATCCCGGCGCTTGCCGCCGGTGCTGGCGGCGGTGAAGGCGGTGGTGGCGGCATCGTCGGCAGCGCGGTCGGCCTCGGCGCCGGCGTGGCGCTCGGCCAGGTGATGGCGAGCCAGCTCGGCCAGGGGCTCGCCGGCTCGGCGCCCGGCGCGCCGGCTGCGGCAGCGGGCGCAGCGGCGGCGGCCGGCGTC
>DAIMIM010000219.1:289-5974 GCA_036722755.1 Caldimonas sp.
GGGCCTGGCTGGTGCAGGCTCGGCGGGCGCGGCGATGGCCGGGGCGGCCGCGGCGGCAGGCGTCAAGCCCGAAGACGTGATGGCGACGCTCGAGCGCCTCGCCGACTTCAAGGCCAAGGGCATCCTGACGCAGGAAGAGTTCGACGCGAAGAAGGCCGAGCTTCTCAAGAAGCTGGCCTGATGGACCCCCACGCTCACTTCGTTCGCTGCCCCCCGAGGGGGCGTTCAGCGTCCTTCGGGCGGCCGTGCGGACGCTGAGGTGACCGTGCTGCGGTAGAAGACGGGGTCGCCCCAGACCCCGTCGTCGCATACCTGCAACGAGCTTGGCCACCGAACCCACACCGCAGCGCGTTTACCGCGCACCGTGCCCCAACTGCGGCGCGCCGGTCGAGTTTCGCTCGGCTGCGACGCCGTTCGCGGTCTGCAGCTTCTGCCACTCGACGGTCGTTCGCGCCGGCGACCAGCTCCGCAAGATCGGCGAGAGCGCCGAGGTCTTCGACGACCATTCGCCGCTCCAGCTCGGCGCGGCCGGCAAGTACCAGGGCGCGCACTTCACGCTGATCGGGCGCCTCCAGTACCGCTACGCCGACGGCACCTGGAACGAGTGGCACGCCCTCTTCGAGACCGGCCCCGACCTGCAGAAGTCGGGTTGGCTCTCGGAGGACAACAGCGGCTTCGTCGTCTCGTTCGACGCGCCGCTGCAAACGCCGCTGCCGCCGGCCGAGAACCTGCGTCCGGGCGCGCCGCTCACGGTCAACGGCGAGAGCTGGTCGGTCGCCTCGGTCGTCGCCGCCAAGCTCATCGCCGCGCAGGGCGAGCTGCCGAGACGGCCGAACCTCGAGCACGGCTTCGTCGTCGCCGACGTGCGATCGGCCCGCGGCGACGTCGGCACCATCGACTACACCGACCCGGCGCGGCCGATGTGGTCGGTCGGCCACTCCGTGTCGCTCGCCGACCTGGCGATGACGGGCCTGGCCGAGGACAGCGAGAAGACGCTCGCCGGCAAGTCGCTGCAGTGCCCGAACTGCGGCGCCGCGCTCGAGGTCAAGCTGAGCTCGACGCAGTCGATCGTCTGCCACCAGTGCAAGTCGGTGATCGACGTGTCGCAAGGCGTCGGCGGCGATCTGGCCTACTACCAGCAGAGCAACAGCATGGAGCCGCAGATCCCGCTCGGGACGGTCGGCACCATCGCTTTCGGCGCCAAGGCAGCGCTGCCGTGGCAGGTCGTCGGCTATGCCGAGTACCGCGAGGTGCCGCAGAGCGCCGACGACGAGCAGAGCTTCTGGCGCGAATACCTTCTCTATCACCGCATCGAGGGGTTCGCCTTCGTCGTCGATGCGCAGGACGGCTGGAGCTGGGCGATTCCGATCACCGGCGCGCCGCAGTCCTTCGGCGAGAGCGTCAAGTACCAGGACGTTCTCTATCGCAAGCTCTACGACTACACCGGCCAGGTCACGTATGTTCTCGGCGAGTTTTACTGGCGGCTGAAGAAGGATCAACGCACCGCCAACAGCGACTACGTCGGCACGGGCGCCGCCTCGGCGAAGCGCCTCAACCGCGAGCAGACGGCGGGCGAGGACAGCCAGGAAATCGTCTGGTCGGGTGGCGAGACGCTGTCGGCCGACGCCGTGATCGCGGCCTTTCGCCTCGGTCCCGACAAGCGCGCGGCGCTACAGCGCGATGCGCTGCCCACCGCATTCAGCGGCGTGTCGCGGCGCAACAAGATCATCTTCTGGATCGTCATCGTCCTTCTGGTGCTCCTGCTCGTTCGCTGCGGCAGCGGTGGCGGCGCGGCCGACTGCAGCCAGACTGCGAACGCCTACGGCACCTCGTCGCAGGAATACCAGAGCTGCCTGAACAACCAGCGCAGCGGCAGCGGCTTTCGCACCGGCGGCGGCGCGTTCGGCGGCTTTTCCACCGGCGGCGGCCACAAGTAGCGGCGCCGCGGCATCACCCTCACTCTCACAGCAGGAGCAAGCAATGGCACTCGAATGGCTCAAACCCGAGATCGTTTTCGGATCGATCCTCTATGCACTGATCGGCGTCGTGATCTTCTGGCTCTCGTTCCTCATCATCGACAAGCTCACGCCGTTTCACCTGTGGGACGAGATCGTCCACAAGCAGAACACGGCACTGGCGATCGTGGTGGGGTCGATGGCGATCGCGATCGGCCTGATCGTCGCGGCGGCGGTGCATGGCTAGTGTCTGCGGCGGCGCTTCGGGCCGGTCGTGAACGCGTACCAGCGCCGACCGAGAACTGAGCCACCTTCGCTCTCTGTTGCTGGCTGCCGGCTGGATGGGCCCTACAATATGGGTCGCCATATCCGGAGCCTCCAGCCATGAAGACGACGCTCGAAATCGCCGATCCGCTGCTCGACGAAGCTCGACGCATCGCGAGGCGCGACGGTGAAACCCTTCGCTCCCTCGTCGAACAGGGTCTTCGCAAGGTCGTTGCGGAGCGGCGAACGCGACAGAAGCGGTTTGTCCTCGGCGACGCGAGCGTCGACGGCGAAGGCCTGCAGGCCGAGTTCGCCGACGCTTCATGGGAAAAGATGCGAGGTCTGATCTACGGTGGTCGCGGCTCGTGATCGCCGTCGACACGAACTTGCTCGTCTACGCGCATCGCCGCGATTCCGCGTTTCATGCGGTCGCCGTCCGATCTCTCGCCGCGCTCGCGCAAGCGCCCGCACCCTGGGCCATTCCGTGGCCGTGCGTGCATGAGTTCTACAGCGTGGTGACCAACGCTCGCGCCTACAAGCCGGCCTCGACGCCAGCGCAGGCAACGGCGCAGCTGGACGCCTGGTTTGCATCGCCATCGCTCGTGCTCCTGCACGAGAGCTCGCAACACTGGGTGACGCTGCGGCGCTTGCTGGTCGCGTCGCGCGCCGCCGGCGCCCTCGTCCACGATGCGCGGGTTGCCGCGATCTGCATCGACCACGACGTCGCCGAGCTCTGGTCGGCCGATCGCGACTTCAATCGCTTCCCGCGCCTTTCGGTCCGCAATCCGCTCGTGGCCTGACGACCCATGGCGGCGATTCCCGAGGATCGCCCGGCCGCCGAGCCGATCCGTCCGGTCGAGGTCGCGCTGCTCGCGTCGGTCTTCGTCGTCGCCGCCTGCGGGCTCGTCTACGAGCTCGCCGCCGGCACGCTGGCCAGCTATCTGCTCGGCGATTCGATCCTCCAGTTCTCGACCGTCATCGGCACCTATCTGTTCGCGATGGGCGTCGGCTCCTGGCTGTCGCGCTATCTCGAGCGCCAGCTGGTCGCGCAGTTCCTGCGCATCGAGCTGCTCGTCGGCCTGATCGGCGGGCTGATGCCGGCGGCCCTCTTCGCGATGCAGTCGGCATCGACGCCGTCGTTCCGCTTCGCGCTGTACGCCCTCGTGCTCGCGATCGGCGTGCTCGTCGGCCTCGAGATCCCGCTGGTGATGCGCATCCTGAAGCGCCACGCCGGATCGCGCAGCCCGAGCGGCGGCCTGAAGCATCTGGTCTCGCAGGTGCTGACCTTCGACTACCTCGGCGCGCTCGCCGTCTCGATCGCCTTTCCGCTCGTCCTCGTGCCGCAGCTCGGCCTGATCCGCACCGGCGCCTTCTTCGGCCTGATGAACGCCGGCGTCGCCGCCTGGGCGCTCTGGCTCTTTCGCCATGAGCTGCGTCGCACCCTGCCGCAGGTCGTGGCCTGCGCCGCGACGATCGCCGCGCTGCTCGGCGTGTTCGTCTACGCCGACCATGTCACCAGTTGGGCCGAAGACCGCTTCTATGCCGATCATGTCGTCTACAGCGCCTCGAGCCCGTACCAGCGCATCGTCATCACCTCGAGCCGCGCCGGCGTGCGGCTCTTTCTCAACGGCAACCTGCAGTTCCATTCGCGCGACGAGTACCGCTACCACGAGGCGCTGGTCGAGCCGGCGCTCTCGGCCACGGTGGCACCGCGGCGCGTGCTCGTGCTCGGCGGCGGCGACGGCATGGCGGCGCGCGAGATCCTCAAGTACCCGAGCGTCGAGCGCGTCACGCTGGTCGAGCTCGACCCGCACATGACGCGGCTCTTCTCGACCGAGCCGCTCTTGCGCGGCCTCAACCACGATTCGCTGCTTTCGCCGAGGCTCACGGTCGTCAACGCCGACGCCTTCAGCTGGCTCGAGCAGCACGACGAGATGTTCGATGCGATCGTCGTCGACTTTCCCGACCCGACCAATTTCTCGATCGGCAAGCTCTACACCAAGACCTTCTACGAGCTCGTCGACACCCACCTGTCGGCGAGCGGCTACGCCGTGATCCAGACGACCTCGCCGCTGATCGCGCGAAAGAGCTTCTGGACGGTGGTGACCACGCTCGAAGCCGCCGGCCTGACGACGGCGCCGTACCACGCGCACGTGCCGAGCTTCGGCGAATGGGGCTTCGTCATCGCCAGCCGCAGGCCCTACCGGATGCCGACGACGCTGCCTCAGGGCCTGCGCTTTCTCGATACCGCCGGCCTGCCGGCGCTGTTCCAGTTTCCGCCCGACATGTCGCGTGTGCCGACCGAGGTGAATCGCCTCTCCAACCAGGTGCTGGTGCAGACCTTCGAGGACGAGTGGGGCAAGGTGCAGCGATGACCGAAGGGTCGTCGCGCGGCGCCGGCCGCCCGCGCACGCCGACGCGACGCGACGTGCTTGCCGCGGGCTCCGCGGCGGCGACGCTCGGCACGTGGAATGCATTCGGCGCATTCGGCGGATTGGGCGCGGCGGCCACCATCGGCGCCCTGGGCGGCTGTGCGCCGCATCCGGCCGCCGCCTACGACGGCGGCTGGGTCGGCGCCTCGTTCGAGCGCGGCCACCTGCTGCGCAGCGGCATGCCGGCGACGAAATCCGGCGCGCCGCCGGCGGTCGCGGCCGTGCGCCGCTGCGCTGCGCTCGTCGTCGGCGCCGGCGTCGCCGGCCTCGCCGCCGCGCGCGCGCTGCAGAAGGCCGGCGTCGACGATGTGCACGTTCTCGAGCTCGAAGATGTCGCCGGCGGCAACAGCCGCGGCCACACCATGTCCGGCATGCGCTGCCCGCTCGGCGCGCACTACCTGCCGGTGCCGGGCGAGAGCGCGGTCGAGGTGATCGAGTTGCTCGACGAGCTCGGCGTGCGCAAGACCGTGGCAGGCCGCGCCGTCTACGACGAGCGGATGCTCTGCCACAGCCCGCAGGAGCGGCTCTTCATCGGCGGCGGATGGCGTGACGGGCTGCTGCCGCCGCTCGAAGGCCTGCCGCAAGCCGAGCGCGCACCGACGCTCGCCGCGTATCGCGCGTTCGCCGCGGCGGTCACCGCAGCCGGCAACGACGGCGCCTTTGCGATCCCGACCGCCAAAGCGCGCTGGAGCAGCGCGCTCGATGCGCTCGACGCCGTGACCTTCTCGTCCTGGCTCGACGCCAACGGCATCGTCGCGCCCGCCATGCGCTGGTATCTCGACTACTGCTGCAACGACGACTACGGCGCCGGCAGCGCCCAGGTCTCGGCCTGGGCAGGGCTGCACTACTTCGCCAGTCGACACGGCTTTCGCGCTCCCGGCAGCGACGACGCCCACGCCGGCGACGCCGGCGATGCGGTGCTCACCTGGCCCGAAGGCAACGCCTGGCTTGCCGAACGGCTCGCGTCCCCGCTCGGCGATCGCCTCTACGCCGGCCGCGTCGTGCTGGGCGTCGAGGAGACGCGCGATGCGGTG
>DAIMIM010000220.1:0-5970 GCA_036722755.1 Caldimonas sp.
TCTGGGACCGCTACGGCGTGCACGCGCCGATCTGGGGCCCGATCTGGAACACGACAGTCGAATTCGTCGAGGCGGGCGAGGCGAGCGTTTCGCTGGCGCCGTTCGTGCAGCCGCGGCTCGAGCCGGAAATCATGCTCGGCTTCGCGCGCGAGCCGCGCGCGGGCATGAGCGAAGCGGAGTTGGCGGGAACGATCGACTGGGTGGCGCATGGCTTCGAGATCGTGCACACGCATTTCGCCGACTGGCGCTTTCTCGCCGCCGACTGCTTCGCCGATTTCGCGCTGCATGGCCGGCTTTTCGTCGGCAAGAAGGTACCGATCGGCGAGTTCACCGACGCGCCGCGCGAGCTCGCCGGGCTGCATGTCGCGCTGCACCGCGACGACCGGCTCATCGACGAAGGCGACGCCACCGTCGTCCTCGACGGCCCGCTCAGCGCCTTGCGCACCTGGGTCGACGCGATGGCGGCACAGCCGCAACGCTGGCCGATCCGCGCCGGCGACATCGTCACCACCGGCACCATCACCGACGCCGCGCCGATGCTGCCCGGCCAGCGCTTCCACACGCATCTGAGCGATGCGCGGCTGCCCGGCATGACGCTGCGCACCGAAGCCTGAGGGCGGGGATCACTCGACTAGAATCGCCGGCTCGGCACAGACCCGCCGACGCACCCGACCGGAGAGGTGGCAGAGTGGTCGAATGCGCCAGACTCGAAATCTGGTTTACGGTTTCACCGTAACGTGGGTTCGAATCCCACCCTCTCCACCAGCTAGTCTCAGTCCTCGCTGCCACCGAGTTGAAGTTTCCGCAGAGGGCCGCGTGGCGCGGGCTTCACGCCGATACGGTCTTTCTCAGTCGCGCTATCCATCGCGTAAACGGCGCAGTTTCTACGGCGTTCACCAAAGCATTCTCTGTAGGCGAGATCGTCGGTACGAGTCTTGGGCACGACTGCTGACTTTCAGGAACGACGAAGGGCGCAGACGCGCCCTCGCGTTCGACATCTTGAGCCGGACCGCTATCCGCTAAACCCCAACAAGGTTCGTTGTTCCGCCCAGTCAAGCTTGCGCTCAGGTGAGGACACTGGCCGGATCGTGATCGACAATGTTCTTCACTCTATTCCATCCGCCCAGAATCCGGGAACTCAAAGAACCATCGGGGTTCTGCATCCAGTACTCAATGACCAGGCCGCCGTATTGGAACGTGATGATCTCTTTTGGAGTTTCGGCGTCGTAGACCCAGGCGATGGACTTGACGCCAACCAGCTTGAACGTGAATCTCTCGAACGCCAGCGCCGCCGCGCTTCCTCCTAATGACTTCGTGAGTACGAGCACAACCGACTCGAATGCCGTTCCGGAACAAGCCATCTGGAAAAGCACCGGAGACGCCCTATTGCTGAACGGGTTGAAGGTGACCTTGCCTGCGCCGGCACTCGCCGATTGCGAGCCGACGTTCAGCGACTGAGCAACGTCGAACGAGTAGCCCTCGATCTCGAAAATGTTGTCGTTGGGCGGGAAGGTGATCTCCGGCGGCTTGGGCTGCTTCGGGACGCCGACCTGGGACTCGCTATCCAGCAAGGTCCCGTCGTACTTCAGGAACCATAGGTATGCCCCGATTGCCATGATGTTGTCCCTCCTCGCGCAGCAACGGGCTAAGTGTAGGCTGGACACTGCGTTATTCGGATCGACATATGTCAAGGTCAGACCCCGCAGGAGTCGACGTCGTTCGCCGTTGCGCTAACGGTCAACATCAGCATGCAGAAATCGTCTTTGCCAGGCGCGTCAAAAGTTCAAATTGTCAAAGGAGATTCGACGGTCTCCAAGGTGACGCTCTCGGATGACCAGCTACTGAAGGAGTTCCCCTGGGACTATGCGGCGCTGATCCTGAAGATCAAGGCTAGGCATTCAGACCTCAAACAAGACCTCGCCTTTCACGCGTTCTGGCAATCAGGAGCTAGGCGAAGGACTGCGTCGCGCGATTCTTCGTCAGCTCGGTGTGAAGCCGAAGGACAAATGACATGTTGAGCTACCCTGCTCGTATCGCCCGTGACGGCGACGGATTCATGGTGTCGTTTCCCGACATCCCGGAAGCGTTGACCGGTGCGGCGACCCGCGAAGAGGCCTTCGCCCTCGCGGTCGATGCGTTGACCACGGCGATGGACTTCTACTTCGAGGATCGAAGGAAGGTCCCTACGCCGTCAGCGCCCAAGCGCGGCCACGTCATGGTCGATCTGCCGCTGAGCGTCGCCGCGAAGGTGCTGCTCCTCAATGAGATGCTGCGACAGCAAGTCAGGCCGGCCGAGCTGGCACGACGCATGAATGTTCGCCCGCAAGAAGTCAACCGCCTCACCGATCTGCATCATCCGACCAAGATCGACACGATCTCGTTGGCCCTGCGCGCCATCGGGAGAAGGCTTGAGTTGAGCCTTGCCTGACGAAAGCCGTCCGGGGACGTGGAGCGACAATCGCCATATTGCGCATTCAACGAAGGTCGCCGGAACCGGATTTAATTCAGGCAAGAACTACTGGCGACGAAGGGTCCCAGCGGGATTTGGTCTTCTCGCTGGACTTTTTCGACTCGGCCACCCATGATTGGGCGCCTGCGACTCCAGCCGTTGGTTAGCGAAGCGCATTCCGATTTGCGGTGTCCTGACCGGAAGTTTCCTGTCTTCAACTTGCGAAAAAGGGGGCCATCGCCACATCCTTAAAAGAAATGGCGCACCCTCTCGATCTGGCTTGAGTTTTTCGTCGGCCGATGATCTAGTTTCGTTCCGGCGCCTCCAGGCGGTGGCGCGTCGCCCGCGACAGGGCAGAGGGAGACGAGTTGGACGAACTGACTCTGCCACCGTGGACGCTGAACGCGCGTTTGACGGAAAGCGGGCTCGAGTTCTGCTTAAGCGATGGACGTCGGCTCGCGTGTCGGAACAGATCCGAGCCGGTGTCACGGGCCCATTCGGGTGCATCGTTGTCGGCGGAGCGATTGCTGGGCAGTGAGTTGACGGCGAAACTCGCCGCGAGTGGCCCGCGCGTGCTCCATCTTCAATACGACGGAGACCTCGACTACATCGATTGGGAGTCGATTGCGCTGGGATCGGTGCGCATGGCCGAGCGATTCACCTTAGCACGCCAGCCTCTCAGCAACCGTGAGGCACCGACCGCTGACCTCCAACTCACCGAGACGCTAGAAGTCACGATTGTTCACGGCGGGCGGAGCCGCGTCCGTCCGCGCGCTCGTGCTGTCGGCATCGTCAGCCTCGAATCGGAATTGCTGCTCGACGCAGTCACGCGCGCGCAGGTCGTCGTGCTCGACGGAATCGCGCTGTCCGAATTTCTCAACGAGCTCACCCCCCCGATCGGAGCGCGGCTGTTCGTCTGCACTCGTCCGGAGTCGATGCACAGCATTGGGACCTTGCTCGACGTCGGTGCGACGGCTTTGTGCTTTGGTGATGAGTGCGACATCGGCGGCGGCGACGTCTTCGAGGACTTACTCAGCCATTTGACCAATGGCGTCAGCGTTGGCGACGCCATTCGTTGGCTGCACCGGCGGCACACGAGCGTCAAATTGGCGGCGCGGCTCTATGGCGAGCCGGGAATGCGTTTCACACGGCTACCGACATCTGCATCTCGGCGGCAGGTTACCAGCCTCTCGTTCGACCTCGTGGGTTCGACCGATTTGCTTCGCCGGCTCGGGGATGAAGCCTATGCCGAGATGCTCGACAGCCTTCACGCCCGTTGCACGGATGTCGTTCGCCGCCATGGCGGTCGGCCTGACGATCCGCAAGGCGACGACGGAATCATGTGCTACTTCGGATTCCCGTTGGCGTTCGAAGATGCTCCAGCCCAGGCCGTCGAATCGGGTCTCAACATCGCGCAAACGGTCGCCGAGATGTCTATATCGGTGCGGGTCGGAATAGCAACAGGCGAGGTCGCGATAAAAGCGGGCCAGCCGGTCGGCTTGTCGATTCACCTTGCCGCGCGGCTTCAAAAGGCGGCTGCGCCGGGCACCGTGCTGGTCGCTGAATCGACTCGCTCTCTCGTCGCTCACGTGTTCGAGTTCGAGCCTCCTGCGGAGCAACCTTATCTGAAAGATATTGTGGGCGCCGGCCCCTGTCATGTCGCGACTTCTTCGCGCGCCGGTGAGCATTCGCACCGGCTCGATATGAGCCCGTTTCTCACGCCGTTCGTCGGTCGCTTCGTCGAGCTCGAACGGCTTGAACGCAGCTGGGAGGCTGCCTGCGATCGCGGGCCAACGTTGGCCGTCGTGCGGGCTGACCCGGGAATGGGCAAATCGCGCCTTGTTCGTGAGTTCGGCCATCGCCTCGCCCGCGATCGTGTGCGAGTGATCGAATGCCGCTGTCGCGCCGACGCCGCCGCGACTCCATTTCTTACGTTATCGGAGGCGTTGCGACGTTGGCTGGCCACTGAATCGCCTGACAGGCCGGGCGACGCCAGCGCCCAGCTCGCTGCGGTCTTCCACGCGGACGCGCGAAGGAACGAATCAATCGCTCTGCTGTCCAGCCTCCTGGGCCTTGCAACGGAGCCGCCGTGTGCCGACCCCACGCGCCAGAAGCAGCGATTGCTTGGAACGCTGCTCGAATGGTTTGCATCGATGGCCCGAGACAGGCCGTGCTGCCTCGTCATCGAAGACTGGCACTGGGCTGATCCTTCGTTGCGCGATCTGGTTCAGCAGCTGCTCGATCGACGCGGGACCTCACGCCTGCTCATCGTCGTGACGACGAGGGAAGCGGATTCACAGCTCGCACTCGGGAAGGCTCCGCCCGAGGATATCTACCTCGCGGGCCTGTCGTCCGCCTCCGCGTGCGAGCTCGTCGCGCTTGCCTGTGCCGACGTTTCCCTGCCCCCTGGCCTGGTGCGTATGTTGGCCGCTCGCGGCGATGGCGTTCCGCTGTTTCTGGAGGAAGCGGCGCGAATGGCGGTGGAAATCGGCGCTCATCGGCCGGGTGCCGATATCCGCGCGCTCGACATGGTGCCGTCTTCGCTGAGCGACTTGCTGATGGCACGTTTGGACGGTCTCGGGGAGGCCAAGCGCGTAGCCCAGACAGCCGCCGTGCTCGGGCGCGAATTTCCGCTCACGCTGTTGTCCTCTTTGTTCGAGGCGAGCGGAGCGATGTTCGATTCGGCTGCCTTGGCCGAATGCATGGACACGCTGGTGAACTCGGGCCTGCTTTGCACCTCGGGAAGCGAAGGGTATGCCTTCAAGCACGCTCTGGTGCGCGACGCTGCCTATGCCTCGCTCTGGTCGCGTGATCGGGTCGCTCTGCATGCTCTCGTGGTGCCATTGTTGAAACAACATTGGCCCGAGTTGGTGGCGCGTCAGCCGGAGCTGCTGGCAATGCATCAGACCGAAGCCGGGCTCTATCAAGACGCGCTGGTGCAATGGGAAGTGGCGGCCCGGCATGCCACGACGCGATCGGCCGAGCTCGAGGCCATCAGTCACCTGCAGCGTGCCATTGCGGTGCTCGGCCGCACGGACGCCGGCCTGCAGCGAGATCGCACGGCCTTGCGCCTTCAACTCCTCTTGGCCGCCCGCCTGATCGCCACGGAGGGCTATGGGGCTGACGCCGTTCTTCACGCCTATGGCGAGGCCGAGGCCGTCTGCGCCCACGTAGGTGACGAGGCCGCGCGATTCAAGATCGAAATGGGTCTCGAGGGCTACCGATTCATGCGCGGCGACTTCGGTGCGGCGCTCGAGCATGGACGACGCGCGGCCGACATCGCCGCGCGCAGCGACGACGTCAGGCGGCGACTGCACGCCCATTGGGGCTTGGCGTGCACCCTATTCCACAAAGGGGAGCTGTTGGCCGCGATGCGCGAGATGGAGATGGACATTCGTCGCGCGCTCGAGGCGGAGGGACTTGGTCCGATCGAAGTTCGGACCGTCTTTTCGCCGGCCTGGACGACGGATTGGATCGGCCCTGAGGCTCGCGCGAAGCTCGAAGCCTACGGCATCGCGCCG
>DAIMIM010000221.1:0-5959 GCA_036722755.1 Caldimonas sp.
TGGCCGTGCTCGATGAAGAGCGCCCAGTCGTCGCCGACCTGATTCCAGCCGGCCGCGTCGGACAGGATCAGGCCCGCGGCCACGTCGCCGCCGACGAGCGTCTCGACCTGCGGCATCTGACCCGCCGCGGTCGGCGGCTGCGCCTGCATCCGCGGTTCAGAAAGTGCCATCGCGAACCTCGAACTTGGTCGGCTTGCCGAGGCTCGCCCCATCGTGGGCGACCCAGTCGGCAACCCAGTCGAGCATCGTCTCGAGCGACACCGTGGGCGGCCCGAACAGCCGCGCAGCTTCGCTCGCGTCGGAGAGCAGCGCCGTCTCGGCTTCGCGCCCGACGATCTTCGTCGCCACGCCGAGCCGCTCGCCGAGCTGCGTCGCCAGCGTTCGCACCGAAAGCGCCTCGAGGCCGGTGCTGTTGAGCACGGTCGACGGCGTCGTGCAATGGGCGAGGCAACGCAGCACGTGCGAATTGGCATCGCCTTGCCAGATGACGTTGACGTAGCCCATCGTCACGTCGACCGGCTCGCCGCGATGCACTTTCGAGGCGATGTCGAAGAGCACGCCGTAGCGCATGTCGATCGCGTAGTTGAGGCGAACGATGCGGCCGGGCGTGCCGTAGCGCGCCGAGAAGTACTCGAACATGCGTTCGCGGCCGAGGCACGATTGCGCGTAGTCGCCGATCGGGCCGAGGCCGCTGGCTTCCGTGGGCGGCGCCGAGCCGATGCGGGTGAGCGGATAGACGTTGCCGGTCGAGAAGGCGACGATGCGCGACGCCTTGAAGCGCTCGGCGACGAGCGCCGGCACCCAGGTGTTCATGGCCCAGGTGAGCGGCGTGTTGCCGCTGGCGCCGAACTTGTGGCCGGCGGCGAAGACGAGATTGGGCACGTCGGGCAAGGCGGCGATTGCGGCGCGGTCGAGCAGGTCGCAGGCGATGGTCTCGACGCCCCATCGCTCCAGGCGCTCGCGCACGCCGGCTTCGCTGAAGCGGGCGACGCCGATGACGCGCCGTGCCGGCGACGCGTTCTTCGCCAGGCGGGCCAGCGTCGGCCCCATCTTGCCGGCGACGCCGAGGATCATCAGATCGCCGTCGACCTCGGCCATGTCGGCGCTCAGTGCCTGACTCGGCTCGGCGAGGTAGGCCTCGAGCGCATCGACGGATACGAATCGGTCGGGCAGCGCCGAGGCGGCACGTGTCTCGGTCATGACCCAGTCTAGTGGAATCGCGATGCGCGCCGCGACGGCGCAAGCTCGCGCAGGAGCGCGCCGCGCGATCGCTTCGGCGCCCGGTCCGCACAACCGGGCGGCCCCGTTGCCGTCAGGTCGTCACGAGGCGGTGTTCGACACCACGATCTCGATGCGCCGATTCTGCTGGCGGCCCGCTTCCGTGGCGTTGGTGGCGACCGGATTGCTCTTGCCGAAGCCGCGCGCGCTGACCCGATCCGGGTTGACGCCGCGGTCCATCAATGCCGACTTGACGCTGCCGGCACGCTGCTCCGACAGCGACTGGTTCAACACATCGGAGCCGACCGAATCGGTGTAGCCCTCGACCTGCACCGTGCGGTCGGGGTTTTCCTTCAGGAACTGGGCGAGCTGGTCGATGGTGTGGCCGGCACCGGGATTGAGTGTCGCCCGGCCGGTGTCGAACAGCACGTCGCCGAGCGTGAGCACCAGGCCGCGCTGTGTCTGCTGCGCATTGAGCGCAAGCAACTGGCCCTGTAGTGCATCGGCCCGATCGGCAGACGCCGCCGCCTGCTGACGAGCCGCGTCGGCCGCGAGCGCCTGGTCGTGCGCCATGCGACGCGCCTGCTCGGCCTGCATCCGCTCGGTGTCGGCGCGGCTGCGCTGCGCGTCCGCTTCCTGGGTGCGGGCATCGAGCAGGATGCGGTCGCGCTGCGCGCCGTTGTTGCTGACGGCCTGCTCCGCGGAGGCGAGTTGCGCCGACTGCTGCGCGTTGGCCACGCGTTGCGTTGCCAGATAGGCGAAGTGATCGACGGTGGTGGCGTCCTTCTTGTCGCGCTGCGCCGCTTCGGCCTGTTGCAGCGCCTCGTCGGCGCGGTGCATCTCGGCGGGTGCGGCGCGCACGACCTGCGGGTCGCTACTGGCCGCGCTGTAGTCGGCGCGCGCCTGGTCGAGCTTGCTGTTGGGCATCGGCCCGGAGGCGCATGCGCCCAGGAGGGCGGCGGCGAAAAGTGCGGCTGCGAGCGTGCTGCGTTTTCCGTGGAATGAAGTGGTCGACATGATCGGAATCCTGGTTGGATGCATCAATGCTTGCGCATCGATCTACGGCTTGGCGTTGCGCTGAGCCTCGTTGCTCAACTGCTGGTTGCTGCGGGCGAGCTCGTCAGCGGCGGCCTGCGCCTTGGCGACCCGCGCCTTGCGCTCCGCCAATTCCGCATCGGCCTGCGACTCTTCCGCGAAGGCGCGGGCCGCGCCGTATTTCTCGTCCTTCACGGCGAGCTCGGCCTTGCCGAGCTTTTCACGCGAGGACAGCAACTCCAGCGGCGCAGACTGTTGCGCGCCCGCGCTCTCGGCTTGGGCGATGGAGGCACGGGCACGCGTGAGCTGCTCGACCGGCGCGGCACCCTTGCTGGCGCATGCGCCGAGCAGAACGGCCGCGCCGAGGGCGCAGGCCGACGCGATGGCGCGCAGCCGCGGCAACGCCTGCGATGGGTTGGCGCGGCCGACATCGGCGCTGCCGCGAAGTGGAGTGGTGGTTGTCATGGGTTCTCCTGGAATGGCGATGGCGATCAGTGCGAGGGCACGCCGTGCCGCGCATTTCCCGAGTGCCATGGTCCGTCGGCAGGCCGATGCGCACTGTCGGCGGCACCGGCGGCGTCGGGTAGGACGGAACGACGCGCGCTTGACAGAGGCGCGCAAACAAGGCGTTCGGGCGAGCGAAGCGACAGGGCCAAGAACTTTCGGCCTAGGCCGAAGCAGCAACGACAGCCGCATCGCGACGACGGGCGTCCTCTCGATCCCAGCCGCGCCACCAGGCGTCGCAGTTGTTGAACCAGCGGTCGAACGACTGGCCGGTGATCGCAGGCAGCCAGAGGGGGTCGAGGTACGGATTTCTCGCGCTCGTCTCGCCGCAGGATCTCGAACATGCGCCGCGCGACGAGGCGACGGCCGCCTGCTGCCATAGATCCCCGACAGGGAAGATCGTGCTTTCGGCCTGGTTGTACATGCGTGCCCGTTCAACGCCGTTGCGGCGCTTGAGGCAAGGTACCCGGACAACCGGCCGCGTGCGGCCGCTGGCGGGGAACAGGACAACGCCTACGCGAGAGCGGCGCTCCATGCAGGGACATGCGTCACGCCCTGCTGCCCACGGTGACTGAGCTTGTCTCCTACATCGCAATGCGAACCGCACCGGCCGCGACGCTGTCCGCGCTTGTCTACCCTTCGGTCGTCGGAACGTTTCCAGGAGAGCCCGTGATCCACAGAAAAGGCTCGAGCAACTTCCAGCGTCAAGCTTGGCGCTCGTCCGTCGCAACGGGTCTGGGCGAAGGCCCAGATGTTGATGGGGTCTATGGAAACCCTTTTAAGCAGCGGCAGGATGCTGACGGCGCAAGCGAACCAAACTGGCGCGCGTCGTCATTCGATCTCGCCCAGGGCTTGGAGGTCACCGAGATGCGATCGAAGGTGTCGCAGGCGGAGCTCGACAAGCTATTCAGATCGTAGGAGCGGCTCAGCCGCAGACAACCAGCGGGCTGACGTGAGGTGTGCAGTCATTCGACAGCAGTTTCTTCCATGAGGCTGGCCATGTGAAAGCACAGCGCGCAGACCGCGGCAGCCACCACGACAAGCGTCAGGGCCAGGCGCCGGCCACTCCACAGCGACCAGAACCAGCGGTTGAACTTGAATGTCAGTACCGCGGCCTTGCCGCCCAGGCGCTCGAGTTGCTGTAGCTCGCGTGCGGACGGATCATCGGAAGTGGCATAGGTTTGACCGCCGATGATCCGGTCATGGAGCGCGTCGCGATCGTCGTCCTGCGCGGCCCGCAGGTAGATAAAGATGCCTGCCAACAGACCGAGAAGCATGAGGGCAACGGCCGCCATGCGAAGGCGTCTTGGAGCACTGGACGTATTCCCGCTCACAGTTCGATTGTGCGCGTCGTCCATCATCCGTTTCCACCCTCGGGAGCCTATTGAAGTCTTCCCCGAACGCGGCCTGAGGCCAGAGGGGCGGAGGTGTCGGTGGACCGCTATTTGGCTCCGTGCCAATCACGCGGCCGTTTTTTGGGGCGGCATGGCGTGGGGGTACGTGCGCAACGCGCAGGGTCGTAGCAGATAGGTTGGATTCATTGTCGGCTTGGGACTCGCATGGGCGCTGCTGTTTATAACAATCAATCTCGCCAATTTCGTCTAAGGTGCGGGAGCCTGCGCAGGCGCTGTTGGCGTAGGGCCAGCGGACGCGCTGCCTTTGCACACACGATTCTCACGATGGCGGCGGGGACGGCCAGAAAAATATTTCCTGCGCTGTCCACCGTTGATAACGTTGTGCACAACGTGCGCGTAACCCTCCGAAAGCTCTACCGGGCTTGCGCCCGAGGTCATTGCTCGTTTTTGTGGCAGAGCCTCGACTAGGCCTTAGTTAGGCGCGGTCGGGCTGTTCCGATACGACGCGCGCTAGTAAGCTTCTGAAGATGCAGTCACCTGAACGCAACCGGCGCGGTCGAGTCTTGGCAGTGGACGACTCGCCCGTGATGCGGGTGATCGTCACCGCATCACTTGAATCGCTTGGCTACAGCGTGGAAGCCGTTGACAGCGGCTACGCGGCGCTCGAAGCTTTCAAGCTAGAGAATTTTGATGCCGTGATACTGGACGTCGACATGCCCGGTATGGACGGCTTGGCCGTGGGACGTGCATTGCGCGACGATTCAAATACATGCATACCGATGATCGCCATGCACACGAGTCTCGAAGAGGCGGTCGTGCGCATCGGATTTGACAAATACGATGCCTTCTTGCAGAAGCCGTGTGATGCGCGGCTGATTGGCGAATGTATCGATCGCATGATTCAAGAGCATGGCCGACAGGGTGAGAAGGATTCTTAGAGGTCCTCGGGCCGCCCCGGTTTCGGCTCACGTTGGGTCCCGGGCCACGGTCTACTGGTACCCGCCGAACGCGGCTGTGAACGTCTTGTAGCCGACGACTGGAGCCACCGCTTGGTGCAGCCGCACTGCCAGCGGGTAGACGATTGACCAGAGTGGGAACTCCTTTGCGCCGGTCTTGATGTACCGAAGCCCTTGGTCCCGGTTCAAATCGATCAGCATGTTTAGGGCCTTTACGTCGCTTGGGTGTTCATTGAACCGGTCAAGCAACCTTAACTCCTTGGCCTTGCGGTAGCAGGCATGCACGTCGTGCCCGTACGTCTTCGACCTAAGCTCCCGTACGGTCACGCCCTTGTGACGAAGGTACGCCTTGAGCGTCAGCTCGATGCCATGCAGGGCCAGAAAGTAGGCTGGGATCGGCGAAATCAGGTTGCCGGGGTGCCTGTCGGCATCGCGTTCGTCGATTAGGCGGGCGGCCTCGACGTACTCGTATGCGTACCGTGCAATCCGGTGGCGCTTGTGCGTTCCTCGTCGGCCAAGACCGCTGCGTTCTCCGGCTGGTCCATTTGCGCACCTCCCCTTTTGCAATTCTGGGCGAGCTGGGCGCTGCGGCGCGCAACCCGAGGGGGTAGCCGACCCCGACCGGAAATAACGTCGCCAGTGACGATCTAGGGCTCCGCGTTGTGCATTGCCGGAGGCAGCAGCCGGTGCGCCGGGTGCGTACGCCGCGCTGTGCCGGATGCGTCTCGGCAGCAGGTTTGTCGGACCAGCACTTGCGCTGCACTTGCAGGGCGGATGTGGCACTGGACCAAATCGCTGCAAGTCCTCGTGTTCACTGGTGCGCCCGGCAGGTATCGAACCTGCAACCCCTGCCTTCGGAGGGCAGTACTCTATCCATTGAGCTACGGGCGC
>DAIMIM010000222.1:0-5949 GCA_036722755.1 Caldimonas sp.
GTGCTGCACCGAAATACATATCGCCCATGACGCTGACGGCACTCAGCTTGATGCCACTGCTGTCACCGCCGGTGAAATCATTGCGCCAGTTCGGCGCGATCGTCCCGGCGTAGGTGAGGCGACCCTGGAAGCGCGCCCAAGGCAACCGGTCGGCGTCGGTCGTGAGGCCGGAACCGTCCGCCCAGGCGGCCATGCACGGCAGTAACAGGGCGGCGCATATGGCGATGACTCTGACAATCTGCATGACAACCTCCTCGATCGATCCGGTGGTTGGAGCGGGTAGCGGCAATGACCGCGCTCGGAGAGTCATGCTACGGCGCGGCCCTTGCCGGCGTGTTGGAATTTCGACGAATGGTTCGGTATTAGTCGCCGGTCCGACGCGTTGGTCGGGCCCGTACGACACACGAGTGCGTCAGCTCGTGATCGATGTGACAGGCTGTGACGGCATCGGCCGGTTTTGCCGGCCGCCGGTTGCGCGTTCGTGGCCGGCGAGGTCACGGCGGGTCTCGATCAGGCTGAAGCCGGCTCGCTCCAGCATCGAGCGCACGGCAGCGCCCTGCTCGAACCCGTGCTCGAGCAGAAGCCAGCCCCCGTTTCGCAGATGTCGCGGCGCGCCCTCGACGATGCTGGCCAGCGCAGCGAGGCCATCGCCACCGGGTGTCAGCGCCGCCGCCGGTTCGTGGCGCAAGGCGGCCAGCGCGGGATCGTCGTCGGCAACATAGGGAGGGTTGGCGACGGCGAGATCGAAGCGAAGGCCTGCGAGGCCGCTCCACCAGGACGATTCGACGAGCTCGACCGACAATGCGTGGCGACTGGCGTTGCGCCGGGCAACGGCGAGCGCCGCTGCGCTCAAATCGGTCGCCACCACGGAGGCGGCGGGATGGCCGGCCTTGATGGCGAGGGCAATTGCCCCGCTGCCGGTGCCCAGGTCGATGACATCGGCGTCTGGTCGGCCGGCACGCAGCAAGTCCCCGGACCATTCGACGAGCAGTTCGGTTTCGGGCCGCGGCACCAGGACATCGGCACCGACCTCCAGGAGCAGGCCGGCGAACTCCTTTTCCCCGAGCAGATACGCGAGCGGCTCGCCATCGGCACGACGACCGAGCCAGGCCTGCCACTGCGCCGTCTGACGGGCGTCCATCGACGCGTCGTCGCGGGCGATCAGCCAGGTGCGCGGCTTGTCGAGGACGCGCGCCAGCATGAGCTCGGCATCGAGCCGGGCGACGCCGCGGCGGCGCGCTTCGGCGATCGCCGAAGCCACGATGGCGACCGGGTCGTTCAAGATTCGCCGCTTTCGAGCGCCGCGAGCTGCTCCGCAGCGCGCGCTGCCTGCAGCGCCGCAATCACTTCGCCGAGGTCGCCGTCCAGGATCGCCTGCAGCTTGTAGAGCGTCAGGCCGATGCGGTGGTCGGTGACGCGCCCCTGTGCGAAGTTGTAGGTACGGATGCGGTCGCTCCGGTCGCCGCTGCCGATCAGGCTCTTGCGCGTCGCGGCCTCCTTGGCGGCGCGCTCGGAGCGTTCCTTGTCGCGCAGGCGCGCCGTTAGCACCGCCATCGCCTTGGCCTTGTTGCGATGCTGCGAGCGATCGTCCTGGCACTCGGCGACGATGCCGGTCGGCAAATGCGTGATGCGGATCGCGCTGTCGGTTTTGTTGACGTGCTGGCCGCCGGCGCCGCTGGCGCGAAAGGTGTCGATGCGCAGCTCGCTCGGATCGAGCGTCAGCTCCTCGGTCTCGTCTGGCTCGGCGAGGGCGGCGACGGTGCAGGCGCTGGTGTGGATGCGCCCTTGCGTCTCGGTGGCGGGGACCCGCTGCACGCGGTGGCCGCCCGACTCGAACTTGAGCTTGGCATAGACCGAGTCACCGCTGATTCGAAACACCGCTTCCTTGTAGCCGCCGAGATCGCTCGCGCTCTCCGACATGACCTCGCTCGTCCAGCCTTGGCGCTCGGCGTAGCGCAGGTACATGCGGGCAAGATCGGCGGCGAACAGGGCCGATTCGTCGCCGCCCGTGCCGGCGCGAATCTCGAGAAAGACGTTGCGCGAATCGTCGGCGTCGCGCGGCAGCAACGCCGCTTGCAGCGCCGCCTGAAGGCTTTCGAGGTCCGAGCGGGCGGCGAGCGATTCCTCGGCCGCCAGGGCAATCATCTCCGCGTCGCCCGACGCTTCGGCCAGCAGCTCGCAGGCCGAAGCAAGATCGCGTTCGCGCGCTTCGTAGCGGCGAAACAGGCCCACCAGCTCGGCCGCCTCGGCGTGCTCGCGTCCGAGCTCGCGATAGCGCTTCATGTCGGCGGCGATCGCCGGATCAGCGAGCGTGGCGTCGAGCTCGGAGAGCCGCAACGCAAGGCGTTCGAGTTGCTGGCGGAGGGAGGTCTTCATGGTGGGCGGCGAAACGGACGGAGCGGCGGGACGAACAAGAACCGGCGAAGCGAAGGCGGCCGCGGCGCGGCGCCCGAGTCGGATCGTCGCTAGCGCTTGTCGTCGGCCGGCGGGCGGCTGCCGGCGCGGAGAAAAAGGCGCGAGACCGTCCGCGCCAGGCGCGCCCGCTCGTCGCCTTCTGCTGCACGCAACTCGGCCAGGGTGCCGTGCAGCATCTTCTGCGTCAGGCCCTTCGACAGCGTCTCGAGCACGGCGCCGATGTCGGCGCCCCCAGCGAGAAGCTTTTGCGCGCGCGCGATCTCGAGCGAGCGCCAGTCGTCGGCTTGGGCGTGCAAGGCCTGGATCAGCGGTATCGAGCCGCGCCGGTCGAGCCATTGCACGAAACTCTGTACGCCGCTTTCGATGATGGCTTCGGCCTGCGCAACGGCGGCCTCGCGTTTTTCACCGGCCGTCTGGACCAGCGCCGACAGGTCGTCGACGGTGTAGAGATAGACGTCGGACAGGCGCGCAACCTCGGCCTCGATGTCGCGCGGCACCGCCAGGTCGACCATGAACATCGGTCGATGGCGACGCGACTTCAGGGCACGCTCGACGGCGCCGAGGCCGATGATGGGCAGCGAGCTCGCCGTCGAGGAGATGACGATGTCGAACTCGGCCAGGCGATCCGGCAGCTCCGACAACGGCATCGCCGCGGCGCCGAACCGGCTGGCCAGCTCGGCCGCGCGTTCGTTGCTGCGGTTGGCGATCACCATCAGCCGAGGCTGCCGTGCTGCGAAATGGGTCGCCGCGAGCTCGATCATGTCGCCGGCGCCGACGAAGAGGATGCGTGTCTCGGAGAGCGACTCGAACAGCTGCGACGCCAGGCGGACCGCTGCCGCCGCCATGCTGATCGAGTGGCTGCCGATCTCGGTCGATGTGCGCACTTCCTTGGCGACGGCAAACGAGCGCTGGAACATCTGCTGCAAGGTCGTGCCGAGCGTGCCGGCGCTGTCTGCCTCGCGCACCGCCTGCTTCAACTGACCGAGGATCTGGGGCTCACCGAGCACCATCGAGTCCAGCCCGCTGGCGACGCGAAAGGCGTGCCGCGCCGCCGCCGATCCTTCGAGCACGTAGGCGTGCGAGCGCAGCATCTGGCTCGGCACGTCGCCCACGCCGGCAAGCCATTCGACAGCCGGATCGATGGCCGCGACATCCGCGCCGATATAGAGTTCGGTGCGATTGCAGGTGGACACGATGGCGACCTCGGAGATTCGCTCATGGCGCGACCGAAACGACTGCAGCGCCGCGGGCAGCTGCTGCGCCGAAAACGCAAAGCGACCGCGCAGGTCCAATGGCGCGGTGGTGTGGTTGAGGCCGAGAGCAAAGACGCTCATTGTCAGATTATAAAATTCCGCCAGACCGGCCTTGCGTGCAAACGTACACCCTTGGCCAGTTTCGATCGCCGTCGGCTGTGATCAACCCCTTTCGCGACCCAGAACACCACTCCGTGCCGATCGACGACGCCTTCTGGCACATCGCCAACTTCTTCACGCCGGCGCTGCTCATCGGCTTTCTGGCCGCGACTGCAACCAAACTCGTCTGGCGCCGCGAGCTGGCCTCGGTGGGCTGGTTGCGTCTGGGCACCTGGGCGAGTGCGTCGATGGCCGTCGTCGCGGTGCTCGGCCTGATCGTCTTCGAGCACGACGGCAAGATGGTCACCTATGCCGCGATGGTCGCGGTCTGCGCTCTGGCCCTGTGGTGGGCGGGGTTCCGGCACCGTTGATCCGGACCCGGCGTCGGGCGGTCGCGCAGGATCATTCCGCGGCGATCTGCGTGCCGCGCAGTGAATGGCCGCGGACTTCCGTCACCAGCACATCGACGAGCTGGCCGACGAGCGTGGCCGGTCCGCGGAAGTTGACGACGCGGTTGCATTCGGTGCGGCCCATCAGCTCACTCTCGTTCCTTCTCGACGCGCCTTCGACGAGCACCCGCCGGACGGTGCCGAGACGGGCAGCGCTGATCGCCTCGCCTTGCGCCTCGATGCGCGCCTGCAGCCGCTGCAGGCGCTCCAGCTTGGTGTGCGGGGCGGTGTCGTCGGCGAGCCCGGCCGCCGGGGTTCCGGGGCGAGGGCTGAAGACGAAGCTGAAGCTGTGGTCGAAGCCGACCTCCTCGACGAGCGCCATCGTCTTGTCGAAGTCGGGCTCGGTTTCGCCGGGAAAGCCGACGATGAAATCGCTCGAGATAGCGATATCGGGCCGGACTGCGCGCAGGCGCCGGACGGTGCTCTTGAACTCGAGCGTCGTGTAGCCGCGTTTCATCGCCGACAGGATCCGGTCGCTGCCGTGCTGGACCGGCAGGTGCAGGTGATCGACCAGCTTGGCGACGCGGCCGTAGACATCGATCAGGCGCTGCGTGAACTCCTTCGGATGGCTGGTCGTATAGCGGATGCGTTCGATGCCGGAGATCTCGGCGACGGCTTCGAGGAGGGTCGCAAAATCGGCGAGCTCGCTCGTTTTGCCCATCGCGCCGCGATAAGCGTTGACGTTCTGGCCGAGCAGCGTCACTTCGCGGGCACCTTGCGCGGCGATGCCGACGATCTCGCCGAGCACGTCGTCGAAGGGACGCGAGAACTCTTCGCCGCGCGTGTACGGAACGACGCAGTACGAGCAGTACTTCGAGCAGCCCTCCATGATGGAGACGAATGCCGTCGGCCCCTGCACGCGCGCCGGAGGCAGGAGATCGAACTTCTCGATCTCGGGAAAGCTGATGTCGACCTGCGGCCGCGATTCGGCGCGACGACGCTCGAGCATCGCCGGCAGCCGATGCAGTGTCTGCGGCCCGAACACCAGGTCGACGTACGGTGCGCGTTTGACGATCGCCGCGCCTTCCTGGCTGGCGACGCAGCCGCCGACACCGATCAGCGCGCCGCGCGCCTTCAGGTGCTTGATGCGGCCCAGGTCGCTGAAGACCTTTTCCTCTGCCTTCTCGCGGATCGAGCAGGTATTGAAGAGGATGAGATCGGCCGCCTCGATGTCGGTGGTCGGCTCGTAGCCGGCAGCGTCGTGCAGCGCGTCGGCCATCCGGGCCGAGTCGTAGACGTTCATCTGGCAGCCGTAGGTCTTGATGAAGACCAGCGGCTTGGCCTTGACGGCGCCGGTCACGGCTTGACCCAGACCTGCGCGATCGGATCGAAGGACCAGGCGAGCGCATCCTCGCGCGTCGTCGGCCACGGTTGGACCGAGGCTTCGCCTGGCGTGAGCACCCAGATGTCCTTGACGAGGCCGCCGAGGTCGACGGTGTAGTTGACGAGGAACGGGCCGCCGAGCATGGCACTCGGGACGGTGATCATGTTGTCGTCCTTGCGGATGCGAGCGCCGGGAGCGAGCCGCGAACCGCGGCCGTTCAGCACGATCTCAGGGGCGACGGCGAAGACGATCGCGCCGCGCAATGCGTTTTGCGGGAATGTGCGCTGCACCTGTGCCGTGGCCGGCAACGCCAGGAGGCAGAGAGCGGCGAGAGCGAAGGCGCGACGAAGCATAGGTCTGGTGGCGCTTCAGGGACTCGAACCCCGGACCTGCGGATTATGATTCCGTC
>DAIMIM010000223.1:0-5933 GCA_036722755.1 Caldimonas sp.
GCACGTAGTCGACGACGCCCTGCTCGAACGCCTCGACCGCGTACTGGTCGTAGGCGGTGATGAAGACGATCTCGCAGCCGTGCCACGGCTTCTTGCCGTCGTCGCTGCCGTCGTCGCTGTCGTCGCTGTCGTCTCCGGTCGGCAGCTGGCCGATCGCGCGTGCCGCCTCGATGCCGTTCATGCCGGGCATGCGGATGTCGAGAAAGACGATGTCCGGATGCAGGGCCTCGACCTGCTCGACTGCCTCGGCGCCGTTCTTCGCCTCGGCGACGATCTCGAGCTCCGGCCAGACCTCGAGGAGGCGGGCGCGCAACTGCTCGCGAAGCAGACGCTCGTCGTCGGCGATGAGGGCGGTGGTCATGGCATGGCTGTCCGGTCCTGGAGGACCGACATCATGCCGTGACCGGATGCAATGCGGCGGGCCGGCGCAGCGCCAGCCAGAGCAGCCAGACGACGATGAGCACCGGCGACGCGACGACGGCCAGCGTCGCCAGGACGCAGGCGAGCGCGACCATCAGCGCCAGGGCCGCGGCGAGGATCGCGAGCACGGCGGCGACGGCGGCGACGACGACCGCGACGAGCACGGCCAGGACGACCGCCGCGACCACCAGTGCGGCACGCCAGCCGTCGAGGCCCGACAGCGCAACCGTCTCGCCGTCGAGCGTGATCATGGCGTGGTCGAGCGGCAGCGTCGCCCAGGCGATCGCGCCGAGCGCGACGATGGCGACGACGGCGAGCAGCAACGCGCAGGCCAGCAGGCGGCCCCATCCGGACGACGACTTCATGCTGCGGCTCCTTCGCGCGTCTGCGCCTGGTAGGGAACGGTGAGCGTGACGATCGTGCCGGTGGGCACGTTGTCGGCGACGACCATCGAGGCGCGGTCGCCGTAGAGCAGCTTGAGCCGCTCGCGGATATTGGCCAGGCCGACGCCGGTGCCGCTGGTCTCGGCCTTGCCGAAGCCGAGGCCCGTGTCGGCGACGGTCACGGCGAGGTTGCCGTGCACGATCTCGGCCTTGACGTCGAGCTGTCCGCCTTCGGCCTTCGGCTCGAGGCCGTGCTTGATCGCGTTCTCGACCAGCGACTGGATCATCATCGACGGGAACTCGGCCGACAACAGCCCGTCGGGCACGGCGATGCTCGACTGCAGGCGGTCTTCCATGCGCACCTTGAGGATCTCGAGATAGGGCCGGATCACGGCCATCTCGCGGCCGAGGTTGTGCGCCGCCCGGTTCGAGTCGCGCATCGACGGCATCGAGGCCCGCAGCAGCGCGATCAGGTTCTTCTGCATCTGGCTCGCGCGCGGCGGATCGGTCTCGATCAGGTGATCGATCGAGGCCAGCGTGTTGAAGAGGAAGTGCGGCTCGACCTGGGCCTGCATCGCTGCCATCCGCGCCTCGACGACCTGGCGTTTGAGTTGCTCCGACTCCGCAGTCTCGGTCGCCTCGGCGGCCTTGACCTCGGCCTGGACCGTTCCCTTGTAGCTGATCTTCAGGATCGCCGAGGCGAAGATGAAGAACCACGCCAGGCCGGTGAACGGCGGCTTCTGCCGCTCGTTGTGGATGCGGCGGATCGTGCGAACGGCGTTCTTGTTCGCCTCGATCGATTCGTGCGCATCGTCGGCGGCTTCCTTCGCCTGGTCCGCGGCGGCCTGTTGCGAATCGCGGATCGCCTCGACCACGGCGGTGCGCGCTTCCTCGACGGCTTCGCGGACGGCATCGCTGTCGGCGCCCGGCGGCAGCTTGATCTCGACCCCGTCTTTGTTGACCTTGGCCGAAAAGCCCGCTGGCGATGACGCGGCCGATGCCGACGCCGTCGCCGATGCCGCGGAGGCTGCGGCCACGGGGGCGCTCGACGGTGTGGCGACCGGCACGCGCGGCGAGATGCGCACGCCGTTCTTGTCGATCGAGATCGTCACGTCGTCACCGGAGTCGATCCGCACGGCCGGCTGCCGTTTGCCGGACTGCCGCGGCACCGGCGCGACCGGCGGCATCGGCGTGGCCGGGCTGATCGTCACTTCCTCGCTGCTGCCCGGGCTGGACGTGGCGATGTCGGTCAGCACGAGCGATGCGATCAGCAGCAGGATCGACAACAGGATGAACTTGGTCCACGTGATGCCGACCAGCCAGTTGCCGTAGGAGTGGAAGAGGCGCACCACCTCGGCGGTCAGGCGCGACCACCAGTGGTCCGGCGGAAAGGGCGGCCGGGGCGGCAGAGGCGGTGCTGGCGGGGTGAGCATGGAATGGGCCGAGATGAGGTGTTGAGCTCACTGTACGGGTGCGACAGCAGCGAGCCAACGGGCCTGCGACCAGCCGGCGCGCCGGACCGACAGGCTGCAGCAAGCGGCGACGGGCGTCGCCGGCCGCGACGCCGAGGCGGCCTACTGCGGCAGGCGCGACTCCATCGGCTGCGTCTGCGGCTCGGTGTCCGGCGGCTCGGTCGGACGGAAGTCGGGCACCGGTGCGGCAGGCGCGATGCGCAGCGGCCCGGCCCGCCAGTCGGCCATCAGCGCGTCCCACTTCGGACGCGCCGCCTCGAGGTGGCGCGCCTTGACGTGGCCGTAGCCGCGGATCATCTCGGGGATGCGCGCGATCTCGACGGCGAGCGAGAGGTTGGCCGGGCCGAGCGTGCGCAGCACCTCGTCGATCGAATCGCGGTACTCGGCGATGAGCGCGCGCTCGCTGCGGCGCTCCTCGGTCCTGCCGAACGGATCGAAGGCGGTTCCGCGCAGGCCCCTGAATTTCCTCAGCACGCGAAACGCCTTCAGCATCCAAGGCCCGAACGCCTGCTTCTGCAACTCGCCCTTGTCGTTTCGCTTGGCGATCATGGGCGGCGCGAGGTGGTAGTGGAGGTGGAAGTCCTCGCCCATCTTGCCTTCGAACTGCGCTGCGACCTTGTCGAGGAAACCGCTGTCGCTGTGCAGCCGTGCGACCTCGTACTCGTCCTTGTAGGCCATCAGCTTGAAGAGATAGCGGGCGACCGCCTCGGTCAACTTCGTGCTCGGCTTGGCCGCGTCGGGGCGGGTCATGGTGCGTGAGAAGACGGCGTCGGCTTCGCGGCTGCGCACCGTCTCGACGAGGCTCTTGTACTGCGCCGCGTAACCGGCGTTCTGGTAGGCCGTCAGGAACTCGACGCGCTTGGCGATCATGTCGTCGAGGTTGGTGCTGCGCTTGACGAGCTCGATCACCTGGCCGGTCTTGACGAGCGCCTTCACCGCCTGCGGCTCGCTCGCGGCGCGCCGCCCCCATTCGAAGGCGGTCTTGTTGTTGTCGACCTGCACGCCGTTGAGCTCGATCGCCCGCATCAGCGCCGCGTGCGACAGCGGCACGTGGCCGTGCTGCCAGGCGAAGCCCAGCATCAGCGGGTTGGTGTAGATCGAGTCGCCGAGCAGCTGCACGGCCAGCGCGTCGGCGTCGAGCTTGCCGACATGGTCGGGACCGGCCGCGTCCATCACCAGCGACTCGCAGGCGCCGGCCGGGAACTGCCAGTCGGGATCGGTGACGAACGCCGCCGTCGGCGTGGCGTGCGTGTTGAGCGCGACGTAGGTCCTGCCCGCGCGCATCACCGCCAACGAGACCTTGTTGGCGGTGACGATGGGATCGCAGCCGATGACGAGATCGGCCTCGGCCGTGCCGACCTTGGTCGAGAGGATGGCGTCGGCGCGGTTGGCGATCTGGATGTGGCTCCAGGTCGCGCCGCCCTTTTGCGCCAAGCCGGCGGCGTCCTGCGTGACGATGCCCTTGCCTTCGAGGTGCGCGGCCATGCCGAGCAGCTGGCCGATCGTGATCACGCCCGTTCCGCCGACACCGGCGACGACGATGCCCCAGGGCTTTTCGGCCAGCGGCAGCACCGGGTCGGGCGGCGTGCCGACGCTCGAGAGCTTCGGCCGCGATGTGCCGCCGCCCTTCTTCGCGCTCTTCAGCGTCCCGCCCTCGACCGTGACGAAGCTCGGACAGAAGCCCTTGACGCAGGAATAGTCCTTGTTGCAGGTGCTCTGGTTGATGCGGCGCTTGCGTCCGAACTCGGTCTCGACCGGCTCGACCGAGAGACAGTTGCTCTGCACCGAGCAGTCGCCGCAGCCTTCGCAGACCAGCTCGTTGATGACGACGCGCTTGCTCGGGTCTTCCATCGTGCCGCGCTTCCTGCGCCGGCGTTTCTCGGTGGCGCAGGTCTGGTCGTAGACGATGACAGTGCAGCCGGCGATCTCGCGCAACTCTCTCTGGATCTTGTCCAGGTCGTCGCGGTGATGCACGGTCACGCGCGGCGCGAGCCGCGACTTGATGGCGTGCTCGTCGTACTTTTCCGGCTCGTCGGTGACGACGACGATCCGCGCCGCACCTTCGGCGTCGAGCTCGCGCGTCATCTCGGGCACCTTCATCGTGCCGTCGACCGGCTGGCCGCCGGTCATGGCGACCGCATCGTTGAAGAGGATCTTGTAGGTGATGTTGACCTTGGCGGCGATCGACTGGCGCACCGCCAGCAGGCCCGAGTGGTAGTAGGTGCCGTCGCCGAGGTTGGCGAAGATGTGGTTTTCGGTCGTGAACGGCGCCTGGCCGACCCACGACACGCCCTCGCCGCCCATCTGGCTGAAGGTGACCGTCGAGCGGTCCATCCACACGGCCATGTAGTGGCAGCCGATGCCGGCGACGGCGCGCGAGCCTTCGGGCACCTTGGTCGAGGTGTTGTGCGGGCAGCCGCTGCAAAACCACGGCGCCCGATCGACCGCGCTGGCGCCGACACCGCTGCCCACCGTCGTCACGGCCAGGCTCTCTTCCTTGGACCCGATCAGGGCGATGCGCATCGCCATGCGCGCCGAGATCTCGCCGTCGACGCCGAGCTTGGCGAGCCGCTTGGCGATCGCCTTGGCGATGATCGACGGCGTGAGATCGGCCTGCGCGCGCAGCAGCCAGTGTTGCGCCGGATTGGCCTGGCTCCATTCGCCGCCGGTCTGGTCGCCCTCGGACTGGTCGAACTTGCCGAGCACGTTGGGCCGCACGTCGGGTCGCCAGCCGTAGAGCTCTTCCTTCAGCTGGTATTCGATGACCTGGCGCTTTTCCTCGACGACCAGGATCTCCTGCAGGCCGCGCGCGAATTCGCGCGTGATGGTCGCCTCGAGCGGCCAGACGACGTTGACCTTGTGCAGACGCAGGCCGATCTGGCGGCAGGTGTCGTCGTCGAGGCCGAGGTCGGCGAGCGCCTGGCGCGTGTCGTTGTAGGCCTTGCCCGAAGCGATGATGCCGAAGCGGTCGTTCGGCCCTTCGAAGACGTTGTGGTTGAGGCGGTTCGCGCGCACGTAGGCGAGCGCGGCGTACCACTTGTAGTCCATCAGCCGCGCTTCCTGCTCGAGCGGCGCGTCCGGCCAGCGGATGTGCAGGCCGCCCGGCGGCATCTGGAAGTCTTCCGGCAGGATGATGTCGACGCGGTCCGGATCGACCGACACGCTCGACGACGATTCGACGATCTCCTGGATCGTCTTCATGCCCGACCAGACGCCGGCGAAGCGGCTCATCGCGAAGGCGTGCAGGCCCATGTCGAGGATGTCCTGCACGCTCGACGGGAAGAAGACCGGCAGGCCGCAGGCCTTGAAGATGTGGTCGCTCTGATGCGCGGCGGTCGAGCTCTTGGCGATGTGGTCGTCGCCGGCGATGGCGATGACGCCGCCGTGCGTGGAGGTGCCGGCCAGGTTGGCGTGCTTGAACACATCGGAGCAGCGATCGACGCCCGGCCCCTTGCCGTACCAGATGCCGAACACGCCGTCGACCTTTTTCGTCTCCGGATAGAGATCGAGCTGCTGCGAGCCCCAGACGGCGGTGGCGGCGAGCTCTTCGTTCACGCCCGGCTGGAAGACGATGTTCTGCGCCGCGAGGTGCTTCTTCGCCGCCCACAGCGCCTGGTCGTAGCCGCCGAGCGGCGAGCCGCGGTAGCCGCTGATGAAG
>DAIMIM010000224.1:0-5905 GCA_036722755.1 Caldimonas sp.
CGGAGCAGCTGCGCGAGATCCGCGACACCGGCGAATCGGTGCTGCAGATGGCCGGCCGAATCAACCACGTGTCGGCGCAGGCGCAGGAAACGGCACAGGTCGCGAGGCAATCGCTGGCGGCCGCCGAGTCGGGCCTCAAGGCCGTGCAGAACACGATCGGCGGCATGAACTCCATCCGCGACCACATCCAGGAAACCTCGAAGCGGATCAAGCGGCTCGGCGAGTCGTCCCAGGAGATCGGCGAAATCACCGAGCTGATCTCCGACATCACCGAGCAGACCAACGTGCTGGCGCTGAACGCCGCCATCCAGGCGGCGTCGGCCGGCGAGGCGGGTCGCGGCTTCTCGGTGGTTGCCGAGGAAGTGCAGCGGCTGGCCGAGCGCTCGGCCGATGCGACGCGGCAGATCGCGGCGCTGGTCAAGACGATTCAGACCGACACCCAGGATGCGGTCGGTGCCATGGAACGATCGACCCAGGGCGTGGTCGAGGGAACGCGCCTGTCGGACGCGGCGGGCACGACGCTCGGCGAGATCGACCGCGTGACGCGCCAGCTGACCGAGCTGGTGACGCAGATCTCGCAGCAGGCGCTCTCCGAAGCGCAGTCGGCCAACGTCGTCGCCGCCAACATCCAGCACATCTTCGCCGTCACCGAGCAGACCAGCGAGGGCACGCGCTCGACGGCGCAGATGGTGCGCGAGTTGTCGCGGACCGCCGAAGAATTGAACCAGTCGGTGTCTCGCTTCAAGATCGCCTGATCACTGCACCGTATCGAAGCCGGGCGACCTTCGCCCATTCAACCCAGCAAGCCGAGGCGCCGAATGGACAGCACGCTCGACGACTCTTCCGCCGCCGCTTCCGCGGCGCCGCCTTCCGGCGACGACCTGAGCGCCATCGCCTGGGTGCACGACGAGCTGCGCCGCACGCTCGACGCCGCGCACAAGTCGCTGCGGCGCTTCATCAAGGATTCCGAAGCCGTCAGCGGCTCTGATCTCGACGTCGTCGACCCGGGCGTGCTGCGCGCGGCGCGGGCCCAGATCCACCAGGGCGTCGGCGCCCTCGAGCTGGTGGGACTGCCGGCGCCGGCGATCGTCCTGCGCGCGAGCGAAACGGCGGTGCAGCGAAGCATCGGCAGGCCGCAATCGCTGACGCCGGAGCTCGTCGCCGACATCGAGCACTCGTCGTTCGCGTTGCTCGACTATCTGTCGCGCGTGCTCGGCGGCAAGACGGTCTCGCCGCTGTCGCTGTTTCCGCAGTACCGCGCCGTTCAGGAAGCGGTCGAGGCCGAACGCGTGCACCCGGCCGACCTGTGGACGATGGACTGGCGCTGGCGCGAGACCGCGAACGACGCCGACGTCGTCGCGCGCGGCGCCGACACGGCCGTGCGCTCGCAGCTCGAGGGCCATCTGCTGCAGCTCATGCGGGGCACGCAGGCGCTGACCGCCGCGGCGCGCATGAGCGAAGTCACTGCCGGCCTCGCCGCCGGCTCGGCGCATCCGCAGGTGCGCACGTTCTGGAATCTCGCCGCCGCCATGTTCGAGGCGCAGCACCACGGCCTGCTGTCGTTCGACATCTTCACCAAGCGCGTGGCCTCGCGCCTGCTCGCGCAGTTCCGCATCCTGCAGCGGGGCGACTCCGACGTGTCGGAGCGCCTTGCCCGCGATCTCCTCTTCTTCTGCTCGCAAGCAGCCGCCGCGGGCCGTGGCCTGCGCGTGCCGCGGCTGGACGCCATCCGCGAGGCCTACAGCCTGCCCGAACTGGTACCGACCGACTATTCGCTCAGCGTTCTTGGCCGGTTCGATCCGGCCGTCATCGCCCATGCCAAAAAGCGCGTCTCGTCGGCCAAGGAAGCCTGGTCGGCGACTGCCGGCGGCGAGATGCATCGCATGGCCGGCCTGAGCGAGCAGTTCGCGCTGGTCGGTGATTCGCTGCGCAAGCTCTTCCCTTACGGCGAGACCTTCGCCGCCGAGCTGCAGACCGCGGTGACGCAGACCCAGCAGGCCAACGCCGCGCCGCCCGCGCCGCTGGCGATGGAAGTCGCGACCAGCCTGCTCTACATCGAAGCCGCGCTCGAGGATGGCGATTTCGACGATCCTGACCACGCCAACCGCGTGCGCCGCCTCGCCGAGCGCCTCGCGGCGGTCCGCCAGAGTGCTCCACCCGATCCGCTCGAGGCGTGGATGGAGGAGCTCTACAGGCGCGTGTCGGACCGGCAGACGATGGGCAGCGTCGTGCAGGAACTGCGCGCCTCGCTCAGTCTCGCCGAGAAGGCGATCGACGCCTTCTTCCGCAATCCGGCCGATTCCGCCGTGCTCGTCGACGTGCCGATGCAACTCGGCTCGATGCGCGGCGTGCTGTCCGTGCTCGGCATGGACCAGGCGTCGCAGGCGCTGCTGCGCATGCGCGACGAGGTCCACGGTCTCGTCTCGACCCAGGTCGACCCGGAGCGCATTGCCCAGGCCGGCGTCTTCGATCGGCTCGCCGGCAACCTGAGCGCGCTCGGCTTCATGATCGACATGCTGAGCGTGCAGCCGCAACTCGCCAAGTCGCTCTTCGTCTACGACGCCGAGGCGGGAACGCTCGCGCCGGTGATGGGCCGCAGCGGTCCGGCCAAGGCCGACAAGGTGGCGCCGGTCGAGCCGCGCCTGATCGAGCAGGCGCAGATGCTCGCCTTCACGTCGGTGCGCGACGACGTGCCTCTGCTGGACGTGACGCGCGACCTCGAGCGGCTCTCGCACGAGGCGCAGGCGGCCGACCAGCCGGCCCTGGCCGCGGCGGTGCTCAAGGCCCAGGAAGCGATCCACCGGGCCGCCGACGATCCGGTGAAGGTCACGACCGCGCGCGGCGAGTTGTCGGAAGCGCTCGTCGATTTCGTCGCCACGTCGACCGAGCCGGCCGGCCTGATGCCGGTCAGCGAGCTCGAGCCGCCGGCGCCGATGAAGCCGATCACGCTGGTCGCCGATTTCGAGCACGACGAGGAGATGCGCGACGTCTTCCTCGAGGAAGCGCGCGAGGTCATCGGCGACGCGAAAAAGGCCTGCCTCGACCTCGAGCATTCGCCGGGCGACCTGCCATTGCTGACGACGGTGCGGCGCGCTTTCCACACCCTCAAGGGCAGCTCGCGCATGGTCGGCCTGAAGGCCTTCGGTGAAGCCGCATGGGCCTGCGAGCAGGTCTTCAACACCCAGCTCGCCGAACAGCGCGCCGCCGAGCCTTCACTCATCGCGTTCGCCGGCTGGGCTCTCGGCCAGCTCGGCAAGTGGGTCGAGGACATCGCTGCCGGCAAGGGTACCGCCCGCAACGAGGGCGAGATCAAGATGGCCGCCGATCGCGTGGCGCAGCGCCTGCAGTCCGGTGAAGCGACGTCCGATATCGCCTTGCCGATCGGCATGCCACCGGACCTGCCGAGTCGCGACGATCTCGACCTCGGTGCCACCAGGCCGGCGGCCGAGCCCGCCGAGCCGACCGAGGTCGCGTTCGAGCTCGACCTGTCGGGCCTCGACCGGTCCGAGCCACACGCATCCATCGCGGCGCCGATCGCCAGCGCCGATGCTGCCGGCTCGCCGATGTTCGAACGTTTCGACGACGCCCGTGCCGATGCGATGCAGACAACGCTCGCCAACGCGCAGTTCATGCGCGAGGACGACTCGCCAGGCGGCATCGATCTCGATCTCGGCGGACCGGCCGAGCCGCCCTCCCTGTTCGAACCGCTCTCGCCCAGTGCCGGCGCCGGCTCGCTGGGCACGCGTCCGGGCGCTGTCGGCGCTGCACCCGCCGCTGACGAGTTGCATCTCGATCTCTCGAGCGGCGAGACCTGGTCCGCATCGGCGCGGCACGACGACGCTGCGACGAAGGGCATCGATGTCGATCTCGGCGGCGACGCCGGCGGCAGCCGCGGCGTGGTTGATTCGCAAGCCGCACCGCACGCCGACGTGACCGCTCCGGCGGGCGACGCGGCTCCGAGCGTCGAAGAGAACGTCAAGGTCGTCGGTCCGTTGCGGATCGGCATTCCGCTGTTCAACATCTATCTCAACGAAGCCGACGAGCTGTCGCGCCGCCTCATGACCGAGGTCGCCGAATGGGCGATGGAATTGCATCGGCCGCTCGGCGAAGCGCCGATCGCGCTGGCCCATTCGCTGGCAGGGAGCTCGGCGACGGTGGGCTTTGCCGACCTGTCGCATCTTTCCCGCCTGCTCGAGCACGCCCTGGCGCGCTCGCAAGTGATCGGCCACGGCACCGACGAAGAGGCGCGCCTGTTCGTCAATTCGGCGGAAGAGATTCGTCGCCTGCTGCATCAATTCGCCGCCGGCTTCCTCAAGGAGCCGGCGCCGGAGCTGCTGCAGCGCCTCGCCGATCACGAGCTGTCCTCGGCGAAGCGCCTCGAAGCGGTGACTGCCGCCGACGAGCTGTCCGAAGGCGCCGACAGCGAGTCGCCCGACGATGCCGCGCTCGCCCTCGAGCCGCTGCTCAGCATCGACACGACCCAGGCCGTCTCCGACACCGTATCGCCTCCCGTCATCGATCCGTCGCGCGCCGTCCGCGCCCTGTCGCGCGACGACGACGAGCACGTCACTCAGCCTGCGGCTCTCGACGAAGCGCCGTGGCAGGCTGCCGACGGCGCGCCGAAAACGATCGAGCCGCAAGACGCCAAGCCGCATGAGGCGGCCCACACGGCTGCCGGTGCGCCGGCCGGCGCGGAACTGCGCGCCGCGCCGACAGTCGCGCCGTTCGAGCACGCCGACCCGGCCGTCTCGTCCTTCGGTGCGCTCGCACCCTTCGGCGCGCTCGGCCTCGCCGAGCTGAAGCCGCTCGTCGCCGCGCCGACCGAGACCGGTCGGCAGGCGCAGACGCCGCGTGCAACGACGTTCGGCGATGTCGACGACGACATCGACTCGGTCGACGCGGTCGACCTCGAGCTGTTTCCGATCTTCGAGGAAGAAGCACTCGACCTGTTGCCGAGGCTGGCCGGCCAATTGCGCGAGTGGGCGCGCCAGCCCGCCACCGCCACCCACGCTGCGGCGTGCATGCGCACCCTGCACACCCTGAAGGGCGGCGCGCGCCTGGCCGGTGCCATGCGCCTCGGCGAGATGGCGCACCGCCTGGAGACCCGCATCGAGCGCCTGACGGCTGCCGACGCGGTCGCCGACGTCGCCGACGTGGAAGCGCTGCAGGCGCGCTCCGATGGCATGACGCAGGCGTTCGACGCACTGCGCAATCGCGACGCCCAGGCCTACGCCGACGCGGTCGCCGCCGCGACGACGCCGACGACGCCGGCGGCAGCGGCTCCGCCCCGTTCCGCTGCGGCCGCTGCGGCCGTGTCGGGCAAGTCAACGACAGCCGCCTCGTCGCCCGCCGACGCGGGCACGGGCGCGACAGCAGGAGGTTGGCTGGTGGCGCCGGAATCGGCGACGCCGGCCCAGCCCGCGTCCGCGCCGGCCGGCAAGGGCGCATCGCGCCGATCGCGCGACGCTCCCGCTGCGACCGACCGCGACGCGTCGAAGACAGACAAGGAGCTCGCGCCCATCGACTGGGCACGCTTCACGGCCCAGGCTGGCCAGGCGCCGGCCAGGCCAGCCGAACGGGCCCAGGCTGCGTCGCAATCGGCCGTGCGGGTTCGCGCGCCGCTGCTCGACCGGCTCGTCAACCAGGCGGGTGAGGTCAGCATCACGCGCTCGCGCATCGAGTCGGGGGTCGGCCAGATCAAGGGGTCGCTCTCCGACCTGACGGAAAACCTCGAGCGCCTGCGTGGCCAGCTGCGCGACATCGAGCTGCAGGGTGAAGTGCAGATGAGCTCGCGCCTCGAGGCCGCCAAGGCCGCGTCGCAGAGCTTCGACCCGCTCGAGTTCGACCGCTTCACGCGCTTCCAGGAGCTGACGCGGATGATGGCCGAGTCGGTCAACGACGTCGC
>DAIMIM010000225.1:0-5897 GCA_036722755.1 Caldimonas sp.
GCCTACGGCTGCACGACCTGCATCGGCAACGCCGGCGACCTGACGCCCGAGCTCAACGACGCGATCACGAAGAACGATCTCGTCTGCGCCGCCGTGCTCTCCGGCAACCGCAACTTCGAGGCGCGCATCCACCCGAACCTGAAGGCCAACTTCCTGGCCAGCCCGCCGCTGGTCGTCGCCTACGCGATCGCCGGCACGGTGCTGAAGGATCTCATGACCGAGCCGGTCGGCAAGGGCAAGGGCGGCAAGGACATCTACCTCGGCGACATCTGGCCGACCAGCGACGAGATCGCCGCGCTGATGAAGTACGCCATGAACGGCAAGGCCTTCAAGGCCAACTACGACAAGGTCGCGACCGAGCCTGGGCCGCTGTGGACCCGGATCAAGGGCGTCCAGGGCCAGGTCTACAGCTGGCCGGCGTCGACCTACATCGCCAAGCCACCGTTCTTCGAAGGCTTCGAGATGGAGCCGCACGCAGCGCACATCGGCGTCAAGGGCGCACGCGCGATGGGTCTGTTCGGCGACTCGATCACCACCGACCACATCTCGCCTGCAGGCGCGATCAAGGAAGCGTCACCGGCCGGGCAATGGCTGAAGGACAACGGCGTCGTCAAGGCCGACTTCAATTCCTACGGCTCGCGGCGCGGCAATCACGACGTGATGATGCGCGGCACCTTCGCCAACGTGCGCATCAAGAACCTGATGATCCCGGCCGACGCGAGCGGCTCGCGCGAGGAAGGCGGCGTCACCCTCTTTCAGCCTTCGGGCGAGAAGATGTTTATCTACGACGCGGCGATGAAGTACATGGCCGAGGGCACGCCGACGGTCGTCTTCGGCGGCGAGGAGTACGGCACCGGGTCGAGCCGCGACTGGGCCGCCAAGGGCACGCAGCTGCTCGGCATCAAGGCGGTCGTCGCCAAGAGCTTCGAGCGCATCCACCGCTCCAACCTCGTCGGCATGGGCGTCTTGCCGCTGCAGTTCAAGCCGGGCGACTCGTGGGAATCGCTCGGCATCCAGGGCGACGAGACCTTCGACGTCGACATCACCGCCGACCTGCGCCCGCAACAGGACGCGACGCTCGTGATCCACTCCGCCGACGGCACCAGCCGCTCAGTGCCGCTCACCCTGCGGATCGATACCGCGATCGAGGTCGACTACTACCGCCACGGCGGCATCCTGCCCTTCGTTCTGCGCCAGTTGCTGGCGGCTTAGGCCCTAACTCTTGCCGTCCGGAGCGTCGCAAGCCGAGTCGTAGCCCTGGCCGGTTTCGGTGACCATGTGGGTCGCGTTGGCGAACGAGACCTGGAAAACGACGCAATCGCCCTCGAGGCCGCCGAAGCGGTAGTTCCAGACCTGGAGCTTCTGGTAGCCGACCGGGAACACGCCGACCGGTCGGCCGATGCGCGACAGCACGTCGGTCTGCGACATGCCGGGCATGATCGTCGCGAAGATGTCGGGAGTCAGCACCTGCCGGTTCGACACGAGGTGGCCGCTGGCGTCGAAGTCCAGCATGTCGGTCCGCTTGCCCAGGCCGCCCCGTGCGAACTCGAGGCGCGTGCCGCCTCCGGCCAGCGCGTACTGGCCGGTCTGGCCGCTCAGCTCCTGGCGCGCCTGCTCGATGGTGGTGCCGAGCGGCAACCCGCCGGGAGGATGGAAGAGCGCGCACGCGCCGAGCCCGAGCGTGACGATCACGACCGGCAGCGAGCCCAGGCAACGGGTTGCGAGTGGTCCCATGGCTGTCTCCAGCACCGGCGGAAGGCCGGCAAGCAGCGCATTCTGACGACCCTGCGAAACCTCGTTCGCAGCGTGCTCTCTAGAATCCCGTCGATGCGAGATGATTTGCTTGCCGAGCTGCCAGCCGACATCGTCGTGCCACTCGGCGACGGCATCCACGTCATCGACACCGGCTTTCATCGACCGCGCTTCGATGCCGCCTACCTGATCGTCGAGAAGGGGCGTGGCGCCTTCGTCGATGCAGGCACCAACCATTCCGTGCCGCGCCTGCTCGCCGCGCTCGACGTCGCCGGACTTGCGCCCGGCGATGTCGACTACGCCATCGCCACCCACGCCCACCTCGACCACGCCGGCGGCATCGGTCTGCTGATGCAGCATCTGCCGACAGCGAAGCTGGTGGCGCATCCGCGCGGCGCTCGACACCTGATCGACCCTGCCCGCCTCGTCGCCAGCGCGACCGCCGTGTACGGGGCTGAAGAGATCGAACGTTCCTATGGCACGGTCGTCGGCGTGCCGGAGGCGCGCGTTGTCCAGACCACGGACAAGATGACGCTCGAGCTCGCCGGCCGGCCGCTGACGTTTCTCGACTCGCCGGGCCACGCGATGCATCACCACGTCATCTGGGACGCGCGCAGCCGGAGCTTTTTCACCGGCGATTCCTTCGGCCTGTCGTACCGCGAGTTCGACTCGGCGGCAGGCCCGTGGGTGATGCCGACCTCCTCACCCGTGCAGTTCCAGCCCGACGCGCTTCGCTGCTCGGTCGAGCGCATGCTGGGATTCTCGCCGGCGCACATGCAGGTCACGCACTACGGCCGGGTCGGCGACGTGGCGCGGCTGGGCGCCCTCTTCCTCGACCAGCTCGACAGGATGGTCGCGTTCGCCAGAACGCTGTCACCCGGACCTGATCGGCACGACGCATTGATGCGCGGGCTCGAGGCCATTCATCTGAAAAGCCTTCACGAGCATGGCGTGGCGATGAGCGACGCGCAGATCCGCGCGCTGATGCACTTCGACTTCGAGCTGAACGCCCAGGGCATCGGCATCTGGCTCGATCGGGCGGCCGGATGAGCGCGGCGCGCTTCGATTTCACCGGCAAGGTCGCCGTCGTCACCGGTGCGGCCAACGGCATCGGCGCCGCCTGCGCCCGGTTGTTCGCAGCGAGCGGCGCTTCGGTATCGCTGTGGGACGTCGACGCTGCGGCGGCGCAGGCGCTCGCCGCGCAAATCGCGGCGCAGGCCGGCGGCGCGTCCAGGGTGCAGGCCGTGCGTTGCGACGTCTCGCGTCGTGCCGACGTCGAGGCGGCGACCGCCGCAGCCGTCGCCGCCTTCGGCCGCATCGACATCCTCGTCAACAACGCCGGCATCTTTCGCGCCGCCGAGTTCCTCGACATCACCGAAGACGACTGGGACGCGGTGCTCGGCGTCAACCTGAAGGGCGCGTTCCTGGTCGGCCAAGCGGTGGGGCGCCAGATGGCGGCGACCGGAGGCGGAGCGATCGTCAACATGAGCTCGGTCAACGGCGTCATGGCCATCCCGACGATCGCCAGCTACAACGCGAGCAAGGGCGGCGTCAACCAGCTCACGCGCGCGATGGCGCTGGCACTGGCGGACCACGGCATTCGCGTCAACGCCGTCGCGCCGGGAACGATCGCCACCGAGCTGGCCCGCAAGGCAGTTCTCGGCAGCGCCGAGGCGACCGAGCGGATCATGGGTCGCACACCGATGCGCCGGCTGGGCGAGCCGGAGGAAGTCGCGGCCGTCTGCGCCTTCCTGGCGAGCGACGCGGCGAGCTACATGACCGGCGAGATCGTCGCCGTCGACGGCGGACGGCTCGCCCTCAACTACACGATGCCGCCGCGCCCCGGCCAAGCCTAGCGCGGCGCTCGATCGGGCGAGCCGTCGAGCAAGGCCATGCATTCCTCGACGACGGCGTGCAGGCGGGCGACGACGTCCGGGCCGAGCCGGTCGTTGAATGCGAGCTGCGCCTGTTTCCAGGTTCGCTGCGCCTGCGCGTGCTTGCGCCGCCCCGACGCGGTCGCGCCGACGGTGCGGCTGCGCTCGTCCTCGCCCGGACCGACGACGACCCAGCCGGCAGCGACCAGCGGCTGCAGGTTGCGCGTCAACGTCGATGCATCGAGGTCCATGGCGCGCGCCAGCTCGCCCGGCCGGATCGGGCCGAGCTGGACCACGTTGGTCAGCAGCGAGTACTGCGTCGTCTTCAGCCCCGCGCCGGCGACGATGTGGTCGAAATGCTGGCTGATGCGACGCGACAGGCGGCGCACCTTCTGGCTGCTGCAGCCGTGCGGCAACGGCAACGGCTCCGCGGGACGCGACGATTTGGCGGAACGGGCATGGACGACCATAAGCAATTGTAGCTACAATCGTTGCAGCTGCAAATGGTTTCCATGTTCGCTCGAGCCGTCGCCCACCTGTTGACCCGTCGCGGAATCCACTATGCGTGGGTCATCGCTGCCGTCACGTTCCTGGCGATGCTCACCACCTCGGCCGCGCTCGGCCTGCCCGGCGTCATGCTGCAGCCTCTCAGCAAGGAGTTCGGCTGGTCGACCGATCAGCTGTCGTCGGTCTTCGCGGTCCGCTTCGTGCTGTTCGGATTGCTCGGCCCGTTCGCTGCGGTCTTCATCGCCAGGTACGGCCTGCGTCGGGTGATGATGGCGGCGGCCGGCTTCATCGCCACGGCCATGGTGCTGGCGACGCAGATCACCCAGCTCTGGCAGCTCTTCGTTCTCTGGGGCCTCGTGCTCGGCTGCGGCACCGGGTTGACCGCGCTGGTGCTCGGCGCGATGGTGGCCAGCCGCTGGTTCACGGCGCGGCGCGGGCTGGTGGTCGGCCTGCTCGCCGCCAGCACGGCGACCGGGCAGTTGATCTTCCTGCCGATCGCCGCCTGGCTCGTCGAGCACGTCGGCTGGCGCTACGCGGTGATCCCGGTCTTCATCGCCTGCATCGCCGTCGCGGTCCTGGTCTTCATGTTCATGCAGGACAGCCCGAAGGTCATCGGCCTGCGTCCCTATGGCGAGCCCGACGGCCCCGAGCCCGCAGCTCCGTCGGGACCGGCGATCCCGCTCAATTTCATGGGCCCGTTCAAGGTTCTCGGCGAGGCGATCCACAACCGCACCTTCTGGATCCTGGCGGGCACGTTCTTCATCTGCGGCCTGAGCACGAACGGCCTGGTCCAGACCCACTTCATCTCGCTCTGCGGCGACAACGGCCTGAGCGCCGTGCCGGCCGCCTCGGTGCTGTCGATGATGGGCGCCTTCGACCTCGTCGGCACGACGCTCTCGGGCTACCTCTCCGATCGCTTCGACAACCGAAAGCTCCTGTTCTGGTACTACGGCCTGCGCGGCCTGTCGCTGTTCTGGCTTCCGTATTCGACCTTCACGCTCTACGGCCTGTCCATGTTCGCGCTGTTCTACGGCCTCGACTGGATCGCCACGGTGCCGCCGACCGTCAAGCTCGCCGCCCAGGCCTTCGGCAAGGAGCGCGCCGGCCTGATCTTCGGCTGGGTCTTCGCGGCGCATCAGCTCGGCGCCGCGGTCGCCGCCTACGGTGCCGGCCTGACGCGAACGCTTCTCCTCACCTATGACCCGGCGCTGTTCGCGGCGGGCGCCGCATGCATCGTCGCTGCCGTCGCCGTGCTGGCGATCCGGGGCGCCGGCGTGCCGCGTCGCGCATAAACGGCGCGAAATAGGCGATCAGACCGAGGCGGACGACAAGCTGTACGCTCACGCCTGCACCACCGCTTCCTCTTCGACGCACCATGAGATTCCTGCACACCATGCTCCGGGTCGGCGACCTGCAGCGCTCGATCGATTTCTACACCGGCCCGATGGGCATGAGGCTGCTGCGCACGACCGAGCGGCCAGAGCAGAAATATTCGCTCGCCTTCGTCGGCTACGGCTCGAACCCGGAGCAGGCCGAGATCGAGCTCACCTACAACCACGGCGTCTCGACCTACGAGCTGGGCAGCGCCTTCGGGCACCTGGCGATCGGCGTCGCCGACGTCGCGTCGACCTGCGAGAAAATCCGCAGCGCCGGCGGCACGATCACGCGCGAGGCCGGGCCGGTCAAGGGAGGAACGACGGTGATCGCGTTCGTCGCTGATCCCGACGGCTACAAGATCGAGCTGATCGAACGCGACGACTGAGA
>DAIMIM010000226.1:0-5844 GCA_036722755.1 Caldimonas sp.
TCGGCCTGCCCTTCCTGCCTCAAGGCGCGTTCTTGAGGTTCTTGTCGAGGAAGCGTTCGACGCGACCCCACCAATCGGCGTTGGAGTCGTCGCGAACCCAGCCGTGGCCTTCGAGCGGGTACTCGACCCATTCGACGTTCTGGTTGGTCTTCTTGAGGGCATTGCGCATTGCGTTGCCGTGCTTGATCGGCACGCGGACGTCATAGCCGCCGTAGCCCATGAGGAGCGGCTGCTTGATTTCCGCGGCCCGCTTCACCGGCGACGTGAGCGCGAGTTGCGCTGCGTCCTTGACCTGATCGCCGATCAGCACGGGCATGCCGAACTTTTTGTAGGTATCGCCGGAGTCGCTCCAGCTGATGTCATACATCAGGTCGATGTCGCTCACGCCGACCCACTCGAAGCCGCAACGGTACATGTCCGGGAAGCGGATCAGTCCCATCAATGTGGCATAGCCGCCGTAGCTGGCACCGGCGATGCAGACGCGCTTCGGATCGGAATAGCCCTTTTCGACGGCCCAGGTCGTCGCATCGGCAACGTCGTCCTGCATGGCCAGTCCCCATTGCTTCCAGCCGGCATGAAAGAGGTTGTTTCCGAAGCCGGTGCTGCCGCGAAATGCGGGCTCGACGACGACATAGCCGCGCGACGCGAGGAATTGGGCATATGGGCTCCAGCCCCATTCGACACCGCGTTCCCACGGTCCCCCGTGAACGAGAACAACAGTTGGCGCGGGTCCCTTGACCCCCGGCGGGTGGGTCACGAGGCCCGGAATGGTGAGGCCGTCGCGCGCCTTGAGATGGTCCATCTCCTGCTTCGCCATGTTGCGCGCGTCGATCCATGGCCTCGACTTGAGCAGGACGGTAAGCTTCTTCGCAGCGGTGTCGTACATCGACACCAGAAACGGTTGGCGGTCCGAATAGGACACGACCAGCACCTTGCTCAGCTGGGAGCAGTTGCCGCAATCGATGCGATTCGAGAGACCGGTCAAGCGCTTGTCGACCTCCTCCTGGATGGTCTTGAGCTCCGGGTCCAGCCAGACTGTTCCGCTTGCATCGCTGAGATAGCGCACGCCCTTGACGGTTCCCTTGGTGTCCGCGATCAGGCCGCCGTCGAAGTCGTAGCCGTCGATCTTCGCGACGGACCGCGGCGGCGCCTTGACGTCGCTCATGTCGAATCGCAGCAAGGACAGCGTGTCGTCCTTGGGATTCATGCGACCCGTGGCATACATGAAGCCGTCCGGAGACACGCCATACGGCGCCAGCGCCATGCCTTTGTCGTCGAGACTCCTGAACGAACGCATCAACGTCCAGGGCGCATCCGGGGTCGCCTTCCAATAGATCTTGTCGTTGTCGTCGTGGAACGCCATGGCGACGCGCGGGTGGCCAGTCATGTCGACAATCCATGACTTGGTGTCGTCGGGAGCGTCATCGGAGATCTTGACCGTGCGCCCGGTCAAGGTGTTCAGGCGATACAGGTTGGTGTATTCCACCTCGTCGCTGCGCTCGGCCTTGTACTCGCCGACGATGACGTCGTCCGATCCATCCCGCAATGTGCGCTCCAAGAAATAGCTCGGAGGCAGTACCAAGCCCGACGACACAATCGTCGCGCGCGAAAAATCCCCCCTGTTTGAACGGATCAAAAGCTTGACGCCTGCCTTCGCTTCGCGATCGATCGTCATCAAGCCGAAGGCGGCCTTCTCGCCGCGTGCCTTGTTGCGATCGCCTAGTCCGAAGATGAGCCGGTTGTCGTTCACCCAGAGCGGACTCACGATGTCCTCCTCGTCGAATTCCGCCAGCACCGACGGCTTCGAGATGTCTTCGAGATCGACCACGAGAAGGCGAAGACGCTCGTGCGTCCCATCGGTCGCGCAGATGGCGACGTAGCGACCCGACGGCGACGCGACAACGCTCGAAACCATCGGCTTATGAAAGAACTGAGAGATCGCCAGCGGTTCTGCGGCCCGGGCCGGCGTGGCCAACAGTCCCAGACACGACAAGGCACCCGAAACAACGAGCGAGATGGCAGCGCGTGGCAGCAAAGACTTTCCGGACATTCCGTCACTCCTCTTGGTCGATAGCGCCATTATTCCCTGTCGCGCAGCCCGGCTTGGCGATCCGAGCGAACCGCAGCGCCGCTCGACCGGCGCATTGTTCATCGCGACGAGGAGCAGGGCTCGCGCCCCGTTCGAGGCAATTGCGGCAAGATGAAGCCGATGACTGATTCCGCCCTTCGCGCGCCCGCCGCCGGCTGCCCCGTTGCGCACGGGCCGCTCTCGCCACTGCAAACGCCCACCGGCTGCCCCGTCAGCGTACGCGCCGCCGACTTCGACCCCTTCGGCGACGGCTACCAGCAAGACCCGCCCGAGTACCTGCGCTGGGCTCGCGAGAAAGAGCCCGTCTTCTACAGCCCGCAACTCGGCTACTGGGTCATCACGCGCTACGACGACATCCAGGCGATCTTTCGCGACAACGTCACCTTCAGCCCGTCGATCGCGCTCGAGAAGATCACGCCGACCGGCGAGGATGCCAACGCCGTTCTGGCGTCGTACGGCTTCGCGCTGAACCGCACGCTGGTCAACGAAGACGAACCAGCGCACACGCCTCGTCGGCGCGCCCTGATGGGCTCGTTCATGCCCGACGCGCTCGCGCACCACGTGCCGATGGTGCGCCGGCTGGCGCGCGACTACGTCGACCGCTTCATCGACGACGGCCGCGCCGACCTGGTCGACCAGATGCTCTGGGAAGTGCCCCTCACGGTCGCGCTGCACTTTCTCGGCGTGCCCGAGGAGGACATGGACACGCTGCGCCACTACTCCATCGCGCACACCGTCAACACCTGGGGGCGGCCGAAACCGGAAGAGCAGGTCGCCGTGGCGCACGCGGTCGGCAAGTTCTGGCAATACGCCGGCAAGGTGCTCGACAAGATGCGGCAGAACCCCGACGCGCCGGGCTGGATGCAGTTCGGCATCCGCACGCAGCGAGCACTTCCGGAGGTCGTCACCGATTCCTACCTGCACTCGATGATGATGGCCGGCATCGTCGCCGCGCACGAGACCACGGCCAATGCGAGCGCCAACGCGATGAAGCTGCTGCTGCAGCATCCGCGCGCCTGGCAAGACATCTGCGAGGACCCGAGCCTGATCTCGGGCGCGGTCGAGGAATGCCTGCGCCACAACGGCTCGGTCGCGGCCTGGCGGCGCATGGTCACGCGAGAGGCTCGGCTCGGCGGCGCGACGCTGCCGGCCGGCTCGAAGCTGCTGATCGTCACCTCGTCGGCCAACCACGACGAGCGCCATTTCGCCGATGCCGACCTGTTCGACATCCGGCGCGACAACGCCAGCGAGCACCTCACCTTCGGCTACGGCTCGCACCAGTGCATGGGCAAGAACCTCGCGCGCATGGAGATGCAGATCTTCCTCGAGGAGTTCGCGCGTCGCTTGCCGCACATGCGCCTGGCCGAGCAACGGTTCAGCTACGTGCCGAACACCTCGTTTCGCGGCCCGGAGCATCTCTGGGTGGAGTGGGATCCATCCCTCAATCCGGAGCGCGCCGATTCAGCGCGCCTGCACACGCATGTCCCGGTGCGTATCGGCGAGCCGTTGAAGCATGCGCGCACGCTGCCGGTCGTGGTCGACAGCGTCACGCCGGTCGCCGACGGCGTCGTGCGCCTGCGTCTGGCATCGGCCGATGGGCAACCGATGCCGCGCTGGACGGCGGGCTCGCACACCACCATCGAGTGCGGCCGGAGCGGTTTGTCGCGCCAGTATTCGCTGTGCGGCGACCCGACCGATGCGCAGGCACTCGAGATCGCCGTGCTGCGCGAATCCGCCAGCCGTGGCGGATCGGCCTGGATCCATGGCGAGGTCAAGGCAGGCGATCGGCTAGCGATCGGATCGCCACGCAATCATTTCCGCCTCGACGAAAGCGCGCAGCGCCTCGTGCTCGTCGCCGGCGGCATCGGCATCACGCCGATCAGCACCATGGCGCGTCGCGCAAAGGTGCTGGGCATCGACTACGCGCTCCACTACAGCGGCCGCAGCCGCGCCAGCATGGCCTTCGTGGACGAGCTCGCCGTGCTGCACGCCGAGAGACTGCGGGTCTATGCGAAGGACGAGGGACGCCGCTCCGACTTGCCCGCCCTGCTCCGAGCGCCGCGGGAAGGAACCCAGATCTACGCGTGCGGCCCGGCGCGCATGCTGGATGCGCTGCAGGCATGCACCGCCCACTGGCCGGACGGTTCGCTGCACATGGAGCATTTCCAGTCGACGCTGGGCGCGCTCGACCCGGCCAACGAGCACGCCTTCGACGTCGAGCTCGAGCGCTCGGGCCTTGTCGTGCATGTGCGTGCCGACCAGACGCTGCTGGCTGCGCTGCGAGGCGCCGACATCGACATCCGCAGCGACTGCGAGGAGGGGCTTTGCGGCTCCTGCGAGGTGCGCGTGCGGGCCGGGCGCGTCGATCACCGGGACCGGGTGCTGACGCAGCGCGAGCGCGATGCCGGCACGACGATGATGGCGTGCTGCTCGCGTGCCCGCGACGGCCGGCTCGTGCTCGACATTCCACACTGACCGTAGGCGTTCGCGGGCAGCGCCGGGTCGCGTGGGTATCGATGGCCGAACAGCGTCCTTCGGTTCAGAATGCGTCCATCACAACAAGGAGACGAAGATGGCTGAAGCGAACGGGCAGGGCCGCAATCGCGTCGTCCTCGTCACTGGCGGCATGGGCGGTCTGGGCGAGACGATCTCGACCAAGATGGCCGATGCCGGATACCGCGTCGTGGTCACCTATTCGCCGGGCAACGCCAAGCATGCCAAATGGGTGGCGGACATGAAGAGCAACGGCTACGACATCGTCGCCGTGCCGTGCGACGTCGCCGATTTCGACTCGTGCAGCCGCGCCGTCGCCGAGGTTCACGCCAAGGTCGGCGATATCGACGTGCTGGTGAACAACGCCGGCATCACCCGTGACATGACCTTCAAGAAGATGGACAAGGTGAACTGGGACGCCGTCATGCGGACCAACCTCGACAGCCTCTTCCACATGAGCAAGCAGGTCGTCGACGGCATGGTCGAGCGAGGCTGGGGCCGCGTCATCAACGTCTCGTCGGTGAACGGCTCCAAGGGCGCATTCGGTCAGACCAACTATTCCGCGGCCAAGGCCGGCGTGCACGGCTTCACCAAGGCGCTGGCGCTCGAGGTCGCCAAGAAAGGCGTGACGGTGAACACGATCTCGCCGGGCTACATCGGCACCAAGATGGTCACGGCGATTCCACAAGAGATCCTGAACACCAAGATCCTGCCGCAGATTCCGGTCGGCCGGCTGGGCAAGCCCGAGGAAGTCGCCGGCCTGATCATCTATCTGGCGTCCGACGAGGCGGCCTTCGTCACCGGCGCGAACATCGCCATCAACGGCGGCCAGCACATGCAGTAAGGCCGGCGCTACCCACCCCATGCTCAAGATGAAAGGAACACACTCATGATGAAATCCGGGATCGACCAGGACGCGCTCGTCGCGATGTTCGCAAGCGCCGGCGCCAAGCAGGGCGAGGCGCTCCGCAAGGCGGTCGCCAGCGCCACGCTGAAAGCCCTGCAGGGGCGCGAGCTGACGCTCGACGGCATCCGCAAGGTGGTGAAGATGGTGGCCGGCGCCGCGTCGCTTGGAGCGGCGAAGAACGCCGGCAGCGAAGTCGACGTCGAAGCGATGCTGGGCAAGGCGCTGGCCGGTATCGACTCTGCCCTGCTCCAGGCGGTCGAGGCCAATCGCAAAGCGCTCGAGCAGTTCATGAGCCAGGGGGTCGGCCTCGGCGAAAAGCCCATGAAAGACGCGCTCGCCAATATCGAGAAGATGG
>DAIMIM010000227.1:0-5841 GCA_036722755.1 Caldimonas sp.
GGTCTCGATGCCGGGCGTGTCGTCGACAGTGTCCATGCGAGGATTCGAGCACGCGACGGCAGCGCGCAACGTGATACAGCGCAATCGCGCAACGGTCGGCGAGCGGCAGGGGCTGGCCAGAGCCCAGGCGCCCATCACGATCAAGTCGGTGTTCAGGTCGGCAGCCCGAGAGAGCCGCGGCCGGAGCCGCGAGCCGATCGGGCGCGGTGTCGCTTGATGCAGCGCAAATGGGCGGTCGCCGCGTAGTGTCACCATCGGCCACAAAGCCTAAAACCAAGGCAGCAATGAACAAGATTCTGGTGGTGCCGTATTCGTACACCGGCCCCGGACGCCGGCTCGCTCAGTTGCTCTGCGGCATGATGTACAGGGATAGGCTCATGGCCGAGATCACCGCGACGCCACATCGCGGGGCCGGACCGATGCGCAGCTTCGTGGCCCAGCGCGCGAACTCGCAGGCGCAGATCGCGATCCCGGTCCTTTGCAGGGGCGGCGCGCCGAATGCTGTCCCCGGGATTGGCAGGCTGGCGCGTTGTTCGCCGGTCCTGAGCGCTGCCTTCACGTCGCAGGACGTCGACGACGGCAGTTGCGCGCGAAGCTTCGATGTCTTCGGTCGTGCGATCGTAGCGGGCAGCCGGTCCGAGCCCGTCGTTCGCCCGCTCACCGCCTCGCCCAAAGCCGCCTGACACGAGCCCGAGCCGCCGTGCGCAGTTGCGATCCTCACGACGCGGGAACGCGCGCTCCGCCGACGCGCCGCCATTTCACCGCATGTGTCATCGCCTTGATCCTGTCCGCGGCCGCGCCGCACGGTGACGCCCAGCCGACAGAAGGACCCGGCTGGACGGGTCCGGACTTTTCCCTCTACGTCTCGCCCGAGGAAGCGGTCGTCGTCAGCATCCGCACGTCGACCTCGCGGCGCTCCCGAACCGAAGAGCGCGACTGCCCTGCCGGGCTCGATGACGACGGCGACGGCGAAAACCCTTGGCCCCGGCCCGCAGCATGCGGCCGCAAGGCCGAGGAACGCACGCTCGCGTCCGGATTCGTCATCAGCAGCGACGGCTACGTCCTGACCAACGCGCACGTCGTCGCCGACGTCGATTCCGCCAGCGTCCAACTGGTCGATAGGCGCCAATACATGGCCCGCGTCATTGGCTTCGACCGCCGCACCGACATCGCCTTGCTCAAGATCGACGCGGGCGGACTCGTGCCGGTGCGGCTGGCGGATGTCTCGCGCCTCGCCGTCGGCGAATGGGTCATCGCGATCGGCGCTCCGTTCGGGCTCGAAAGCACGCTCACCGCCGGGATCGTCAGCGCACGCCGACGCTACCTGCCCGGTGAGGATGGCATCCCGTGGATTCAGACCGACGCGGCGATAAACCCCGGCAGCTCGGGCGGGCCGCTGTTCAACCTGCACGGCGAGGTCGTCGGCGTCAATGCCATGATCTATTCGGAGAGCGGCAGCTACGCCGGCGTTTCCTTTGCGTTGCCGATCGATCTGGCGATGCGAGTGGCTGCCGAACTCCGCGAACGCGGTTACGTCGTGCGCGCGCAGCTCGGCACGCAGGTCCAGGAAGTGACGCCGGAACTGGCGCGCTCGTTCGGCCTGGCCTATGCGAAGGGCGCGCTCGTCGTTCGCGTCCGGCCTGGCAGTCCTTCCGAGAGCGCGGGCGTCCGTGCCGGCGACATCGTGCTCGGCATTGACGGCGTCGTCGACGCCAGCTACGGCGAAGTGCAGCAAGCCGTGCTCGCCGCGCGACCGGGCGTCCCCTTGCTCCTCAACCTGTGGCGGCGCGGCGCCGTGCAACGCGTGAGCGTCACGCCCATCGAGTCGCCGCCAGAGGCGCGCTCGACACCGGAGCCGACGGTCGACCCCGTCGACAAGCGCCAGGGCCTTGCGATCCGCGAGCTTGACGAGGTGCGACGCATCGCGCTGAAGATCCACTCGGGCGTCGCCGTCCAGTCAGCACGCGGTCGCGCTTTGCGAGCTGGCATCCGCGCTGACGACGTCATTCTCGCCGTCAACGACACCCCCGTCGGCACTGTTGCCGAGTTCGACGCGGCGATTGCCCGAATCCCTCCGCAACGCTCTGCCGCGCTGCTCGTGCAGCGTGGGTCGGCGCTTGCCTACGTGGTTCTCGACACGCCCGAGCAGACCACCGCGCCGCGCTGAGATGGCGCAGCAACCACGGGGAATGACCTGCGTCGACCGCGAAGAGACCTAGCTGGCCAGATGCTCGTTGCAATGAGGCGCGCTGCAGCTGCCTGGATGCGGGTACACCAATGTTGGTCTGAACGAAGTTGCTGTGCGCCAACCGCTTGACAAGGCCGCTGGCAAGCGCATCGACCATCGTCAAGCATTGGCCGCGGCGGACGTTCCAGCATTGCACAAGCGCTGACATCGCGAGCGGGGCAGGCGACCTTCAGGCGTTTGGCACGCATTTCTCATACAGGCCGGGCAGACGATGCTGAGGGTCGTATCTCGCCTTCAAAACCTCATAGTGCGGCATGCCGTAGGCGCGCGAACTCTTCGCGCGTGAAGCAGCTGTGCGAGTAGAGAGACTTGATGCTCACCGGCCTGCCACCAAGGCTCGTCTGGAGTCAACCCTGGCCGAGAAGCGTTTAGCTCAATCATCTTGATCAGGCATTGCGGCTGACATAAAGGTCGCCCCTTGACAACGGAACCCTCCACTCGCCCTGGTTAGGCTTCGACACGAGGATCTGATAGATGCCCGTGCTGCCAGCCTCGAAGTCGAGCGCGCAGGCCGCCATGTACAGCCGCCAGACCCGATAGGTACGTTCGTCGACCTCGCGCCGCGCCGCTGCGCGGTTAGCCTCGAGCCGCCGCACCCAATGCCGCAGCGTCAGCGCATAGTGCGGCCGCAGTCCCTCGACATCGAGAATCTCGAAGCCGGCCCTTTCCATGCCGAGCTGGATGTTGCTGATGCAGTCCAATTCACCATCCGGGAAGACATAGCGATTGATGAACTCGGTGGTCATTGTCTTGTGCCAGCCCTCCTCATCGTGGGTGATCCCATGGTTCAGGAACAGTCCGCCGGGGCGCAGAACGCGCCGGACGGTCGCCAGATAGATCGGTAGGTTTGCCAGGCCGACATGCTCGAACATGCCGACGCTCGACACCTTGTCGTAGATGCCTTGGCCCGCGAGATCCCGGTAGTCGCAAAGTTCCGCCGTCACCAGGTGCTGCAAACCTTCGTCGCGGATGCGCTGCTGTGTGTATTCGAACTGCGGGCGGCTCAACGTGATGCCATGAGCCTGCACACCGTGATGTCTGGCTGCCCAGCACACCAGCGCGCCCCAGCCGCAGCCGATGTCGAGCAGCCGTTCGCCGGGCTGCAGCCGAAGCTTGCGGCAGATGTGCTCCAGCTTGTTACGCTGCGCCTGATCCAGCGATTCGTCGGGACTCGTGAAATAGGCGCAGGAATAAACGCGCTCGTCGTCGAGCCACAGGCGATAGAACTCGTTGGAGACGTCGTAGTGGAACGAGATCGCCGCTCGGTTCTCCTTCCTTGAATGGGCCTTGACGGCACGACCGTGCGGCACGAGCCGGTCGCTTCCCGGAGCGGGCCGAGCATTGGAGGAATCGCGCAGTCGGAGGGCGCCGAGCAGCGCGCCTAACCGGTCGCGAAAGGACAGGCGGATCCGTTGCAGCTGGTCCTTCAGACCGAGCGCTGCGAAGAAGTCCCCCTCGACATCGAGATCGCCCCGAAAGTAGGCGTCTGCAAGACGAAGGGGATCACGTCCCAGGACCATAGAACGAACCACGTTCGGATTGTGGCAAACCAGAGTGAACCGCGGTTCCGACCCGTACGCGGCAGCCTTGCCGAGTCGCAAGGTCGTGCCGTCCCACAAACGCATAGCGAGACTTCCGTCAAAGCTGCCGAACAGTTGCTTCAGAAGGCGCGATGCTTGGTCGGCGCCTCGACGCGCTGCAGCCGGCGTTCCACGCAGCGCGGCAGCGTCGGTTGCCAAGCCGATCGCACCGCTGCCGCGCGGCACCGCATCCATCAACGGCGCAAGATCCAACGGTGAGAGTTGCTCCTTCATGGCAGCTTGATTGCGCTGAATCGCGTCCAGAGACGGGCGAGCTCGCGCACGTCCTGCGTGGCGCGGCCGCAAAGAAATCCGCTGGCGAAACCCGCACTGTGCGCCAGCTCGAGATGAGACTTCCCGATCTGACGCAGCAGTCCCTCGGCAACGGCCGCGTCGTTGAGCCAGCCGAGGGCGTCCTGCAGCGCGGTCAGGCCGTTGATGTAGCGCTCTACGCGTCCGGCCGGATGCCACCCCTGGAAGAACTCCATGGCATAACGGGCCTTCTTGGCCGCAATGCGCACACGATGAAGTTGCTCGGGCGAGCCCTCCTCTAACCCCTTGGCGCTTTCGAGCAGCTTCTGGTGGCGCTGGACGAGAATTTTCGCCGCACGCTTGTCGAGAGGCGCCGCAAGCGCCTCGCGCCCTGAGTCGTCGAGCAAGTCGTGCCAGCGCGAGCCCTGCAGCCATGCCACCAGGCCGAGCATCAACCGCGAATAGCGCACCGAGCCCACCGACGTCGCGGCCCGCCGCCGTTTCGATCTTGCAAGCGTCGATGCCGCCTGCTTCAATGGCAACAAATCCGCTTCCATCGAGCAGGCTTGGGCCACCCTGACCAGCGTGCTGTCGGCCAGCACGTCGGCGTCACGCGCGGCGCCGAGTGCACCGGCCAGCCAGTCGAGCTCGCCTTGCAACGCCTCGGGGAAGGGCGCCCATTTGTCGAACAGGCGCAGTGCCGAGCGCAGCCGGCGCATGCCGATACGCATCTGGTGCACGCTTTCGGGGTCGTTGCTTCCCATGACGCCGGACTCGTTGTCCTGCATCTGCGTCACGCAATTGCTCACGATGGCCCGAAATCCCTGCTCGACAGTCATCTCCGGGGCAAGCTCGAGGGAGCTGGCCCTCACCGCCGACAGCGGCTGCGGTGCGTAAAGGGCATAGCCGCGTGCGGACTTGCTGAGGTTGCCCACGCGCAGCGCCACCTTGTCCTGCAGCTGAAGCGCAAAGTCGAACAGCGCGCCCGGGTCACCTGCTTTGAGCTCGAGCTCGACCTCGCTGATCGGCTCGCGCACATCACCCTGGTGCAACTCGCCTTGGTCGAGTGCCAGCTCGACCAAGGCACCGTGCGGCAAGCGCAACGGCCAGACCGTGCGGCGGAACACGCTGTCGAAGATCGGTGCCAAGCCCTTCGCCAGCGCCGGCTCGGCGAGTACCTTCTGCCATTTGGAACCCGCTCCGACAAGCTCGGCCAATGCCGCCAGGTCTGGCTGCGGACCGTCGACCCGCGCTTCCCATTCCTGTCGTTGGTATAGCCCGGCCGATGCGTGTCCCCCGGCCTTGAGCGTCTCGATCCACACGGCGCCTGCGCGACGCACGCGCAACTCCATGCCGTGCCCTTTAAGGTGAAGCTCTGGCGTGTCGAAGTAAGTGCTGCTGAGCTTGTCCGAATGAGGCTTCTCAGCTGTGAATTGCCGCAGCAGCGCAAGACGGCGGAAGGCGGCCACATCGGTGGGCGCGATCAGGAGTTTGAGTTCGACTTCCATGGTGAACATCTGCAGTGCGAAGACGTCGGCGCCTTAGAAGCCTTTGATTTTCACGCTGCTTGGCGCTCGACAGTTTCAGCTTAAGTACAACTTATTGAGGGCGACCCGTACTCCCGGCGCGTTGCGACTACCTCCGGCGCGATGTTCAGGGACGATGCTGAGTTCGGCAGGGGCGACCATGGTGGCCGGTCGATAGTTTTCGAATCGACGATCACCATGTAGCGGCCGGGCCAGGCGATGGTCTGACGGTCGC
>DAIMIM010000228.1:0-5755 GCA_036722755.1 Caldimonas sp.
GGGAAGAAGGATTCGAACCTTCGCATGTCGGAATCAAAATCCGATGCCTTAACCAGCTTGGCGACTCCCCTACACCGGTCTGCAGCTCGCGCTGCACACCTTCACCTCATTCTTCCCGCCTGGCCCAGTCGGCGAGCGGATGCCGCTCCAGCGAGCGGCACATCCGGCTCGACCAGCCCGTGGGCCAATCGCTCGGCATCGCTGCCGAGGGCGACGAGCCATGGCCTGCCCGTGCGAAGACCGCGCTTCCCGACCCGGTCATCCGGCTGTTGCCGAACCTGGCGTGAAGCCCGGCCGCCGCGCGTTCGACGTCGGGACAAAGCGCTTCGGCCGCGGCCTGAAGATCGTTGCGCCCGAAGCCGTCGGCAAGTTCCGGCCCAGTTTCCTTCGGCTTCGCGTGCCCCTGCCCTGGTGGTTCCAGCAGGTGGCGCTCGGCCTCGGAAAAGCCCGCGATTCTAGCAGCCTCGACCGAGTCGGCGACCTTCGGACTGGCGAAGACGGCCCTCGTGTCGAGGCCGGCGGCGGGCTTGACGACAGCGAACCAGGCCGCCTCGATGCGTTCGGGCAGCAGCCGCTCGCCGATGCCGCCCGCCCGCGCCGGCGTGCCGGCGAGAAAGAACGGAACGTCGGCGCCGAGCTCGAGGCCGATCGGCAAGAGCGTCTCGAGCGGCCAGTCCAGCCCCCACAGACGATTGAGCGCCAGCAGCGTCGAGGCGGCATCGGAGCTGCCGCCGCCGAGCCCCGCCGCCCACGGCAGCCGCTTGTCGATCGTGATGTCGACGCCCAGAGTCGTGCCCGACGCCTGCTGCAAGGCACGTGCGGCACGCAGCGACAGGTCGTCGGCGGGCAGCACTGCGCCGAGGTCGTGGCGCGCCAGTCGGCCGTCGTCGCGGCGCTCGAAGTGCAAGGTGTCGCACCAGTCGATCGGCACCATCAGCGAATCGAGCAGGTGATAGCCGTCGTCGCGGCGGCCGAGCACGTGCAGAAAGAGGTTCAGCTTGGCGGGAGCGGGAACGTCGAAGAAGGCTCGGATCGCCATGGTCGCGACTCAGGGGCGGTCGAGCTGGATACGCACCGTCACGACCGGCTGCAGCGCCCGACGCGTTGCCGAGACCGCGCCGGCGCCGAGCCGCGCCAGATCGACCTGCCAGCCGAGCTGCTCGAAGCCGGTCGAACCCGCCGCCGCAGTGCTCGGTGCCGCAGGCCAGGGCCGGCCGCGCAGCCAGTCGAACCAGGCTTCGACCGGGACGCTTTCGCCCAGCACCTCCCGGGTCAGGCCGTCGAGATCGGCGAAGCGGCGCGCCCCTTGAGGGGTCGTCAGCACGACGTCGCCCGGCATCCAGCGCGCTTGCGCCAGCATGCTGCCGAGCGGCGTCGAGAGGGCGAGGGCGCCGTCGCGCGCGTCGCCGCGCAGCTCGAAGGCAGCGGACAGTGCGCGGGCCGGCTCGTTGCCGATCGCGTCGACGCGCACCGCCAAGCGCCCGGACAGCGCCTCGGCGCCATTGCCCGGCCCGAGCGGTGCCACGGTGGCGCAGCCGGCGAGGAGGAACGCCGCCGCGCCTGCGGCCAATCGCCTCATGCGAGGTTGGTGACGACGACGCGGACCACGGCGACCGATGTGTCGCCGCGGCATTCGCGCGGCGCGCGGCCGCGACGGTTCACAGATCGACGCGCAGCCGCGCCAGCGTTTCGCGCAGGACGTCGTTGCCGGCGTCGCGCGAGCGGCCCTCGCGCCAGACCCGTCGCGCTTCCTCGGACTGGCCATTGCTCCACAGCACTTCGCCGAGGTGCGCGGCGATCTCCGGATCGGGCCGCGCCTGGTAGGCGTCGCGCAGCAGGCGGATCGCTTCGTCGCGGTGGCCGAGCCGGTACTCGACCCAGCCCATGCTGTCGGTGATGAAGGGCTCGCCGGGGCTCAGCTCCAGCGCCTTCTGGATCAGCGTGCGTGCTTCGGGCAGGCGGAGCTTGCGTTCGGCTAGCGAGTAGCCAAGCGCGTTGTAGGCATGCTGGTGGTCGGGCTTGAGCTCGATCACGCGGCGAAGGAGCCGTTCCATCTCGGCCATGTGGTCGAGCTTTTCCTCGGCCATCGCCTGCTCGTAGAGCAGGTCGGTGTCGTTCGTGAAGGTCTTGTTCGCCTGGGCCAGCACCTTCTCCGTCTCGCTCCATTGCTTGGCTTCGCGCAGCAGTTGCGCTTCGGCGAAGACCTTGGCGCGAGCGTCGTCGGGGCCTTGCTCGGGGACGCGGCGGATCAGCTCGCGCGCCTCGGCGATGCGCCCCTGCTTGACAAGCAGCGAAGCGCGCCTGGCCTGGACCTCGAGCGCGCGTTGCGAGCTGTCGATGTGCGACAGCCAGCGTTCGGCCGTCGCAAGATCGCCCTGCTGCTCGGCGGCCTGGGCGAGCAACAGCCAGGCATGGGTCAGGGCGCCGTTGGCCGATGTCGGCGTGTCGTCGTCGTCGTCGGGTGCCGGCGCGACGGGTGTCGGCCCGAACGTGACCGGGGCGCCAGCTTCGACCAGCCGCACATAGGTTTCGAGCGCCACACTGGCTTGCTTGGGATGCTGCAGCTCGAGCTCCAGGGCGCCGAGCGTCAGCCAGGGTGGGGCCATGCCCGGATCGCTGGTGGTCAGCGCGGTGACCTGCGCCGCCGCATCGGTCAAGCGCTGCGACGCCGCCAGCGTGCGCACGTAGAGCAGCCGAACCGGAGCGCTCGACGGCTGGACTGCGAGGCGCGACGTGACGATCGCTTCGGCCGCCGGTGTCGCCGGCAGCATGTCGAGCGCGAGCAGGGCAGGGCCATCGGCGCTCGGACTGGCCGCCGCAGCGCGCTGCACGGCGTCGAGAGCGCGGGCGGTGTCGCCAGCGGCGAGCCAGCCGCGGCCGATCGCGACGAGCGCAGAGGCGCGCGTGTCCGGGACGTCTGCGTACGGCTTGAGGACGCGTTCGATCAGCGCCGCCGTCGCGGGATGATCGGCGTTGCGCGCCAGGAAACGAGGCACGGCGTCGATCATTCCCGGCAGCGCCGGCCGCGGCGTCCGGCGCAGCAAGGTGACCAGCGGCTCCTCGGAGTCGGCGGCGCGATTGAGCGCCACCAGCAACTGCACCTGATAGCGCAGCGCTTCCTGCGAGTCGGGCAGGCCCTGGCGCCACGCGGTGACGGCGACCAGCGCCTGTTCGCCGGCCTTGGCCTGCAAGGCGATGTCGGTGACGCGGCGAAACAGCGCTTCGTCCTTGGCACGCCGAGCCGCGTCGAGCAGCAACTGGTAAGCGCTTCCGGCATCTCCGCTGCGCAACTGGATTTCTCCGAGCAGCAGCTCGTAGAAGAGCGGTGCGTCGAGGTTGGAGTTCTCGACTTCGGAGCCGGCGGGCGGCGGCGCCGCGACGGCCTCGCTGCCAGCCGTCAGTGCGAGCAGCGCCAGGACGATGCCCGAGACCCGTGCGGGGATTGAACGAAGGCGAAACGCCGGCATCGGGACTCTCCTCTGGGCGAAAAACGATTCTAGTGTGGCCTGTCGCGCAAACTCCGTCGGAAGGGGCGGGCAAGACCTCTCGACGCGGTCCGATCGAAACGCGTCGTGATAATTCCCCGCTCTTTCATCCGCCCCTCCCGTTCCGGCAATCGCCGGACGGCAGCGCACCTCTCCGAATGCCCGAGCTTCCTGAAGTCGAAGTCACCCGCCTCAGCTTCGCCGAGCGCATCGAAGGGGCGCGAATCACCGGGCTGCGGCTCGGCAAGCCCTTGCGCTGGCCGATCGGCTGCGACGCGGCGGAGCTGCTCGGGCGGCGGGTCGGCGTGGTGACGCGGCGCGGCAAATACCTGTGGGTGCAGCTCGACCGTGGTGGCCTGCTGCTGCACCTCGGCATGTCGGGATCGCTCGCGTTCGGCGGGTTGGCGGCGGCGCCGGGGCCGCACGACCATTTCGACCTGCTGACCGATTGCGGCACCTTGCGCCTGACCGATCCGCGGCGCTTCGGCGCCGTCGTCTGGTCGCCCGCGCTGGACGCCGGCATCGCCGCCAAATTGCTGTCGCGACTCGGCCTCGAGCCGTTCGACCCGCGCTTCGACGGCGCCCACCTGCATGCGGCACTGCGACAGCGCAAGGTGTCGGTGAAGCAGGCCCTGCTCGGCGGCGAGATCGTCGTCGGCGCCGGCAACATCTATGCGTGCGAGGCGCTGTTCGAAGCCCGCATCGATCCGCGCGTGCGCAGCGACCGCGTCAGCCGGCCGCGTGCCGATCGTCTTGCCGCCGCCATCCGCTCGACGCTGGCGCGCGCCGTCGAGCTCGGTGGCTCGACCTTGCGCGATTTTCGCGACGCGCACGGCGCTGCCGGCGCGTTCCAGTTGCAGGCGCGCGTGTACGGTCGCGCGGGTCAGCTGTGCGTGCGCGGCGACGGCACGGTCCGCCGCATCGTCCAGGGCGGACGGGCCAGTTTCTATTGCCCGGGCTGCCAGCGCCGCTGAAGCGTGCGAAAGGTCCGCGGCCTCGGTCGTGAGCAAGTGTTTCGATGCGCTGCGGGGCGTGGTTGCTGCGCTACCATGCCCCGCTCGCCTCGTGCGACGACTCGATGACGCATTCTTTCGCCACAAGCCTCGATGCCCTCGGCGGGTGGCGCGCTGCGCTGGCCGAGCGGGTCGACACGCTCGCCAAATTCCTTGCCGAGCACGATCTCGCGCAGGGCGCAGCCTCCGAGCAGCTCGACGCGCTGCACCAGCGGCTCGGCAACGAGAAGCTCGTCGTCGCCTTCGTCGCCGAGTTCTCGCGCGGCAAGTCGGAGCTGATCAACGCCATCTTCTTCGCCGACACCGGCCGCCGCATCCTGCCGGCGACGCCGGGGCGCACGACGATGTGCCCGGTCGAGCTGGGCTGGAACAACGACCAGCCGGCCTCCTTGCTGTTGCTGCCGATCGAGACGCGCCTCGAGGGCCTGTCTCTCGGCGAGCTGCGCACGCAGCCGCGCGCCTGGCGTCGCCTGGAGCTCGACGTGCACGACGCCGACCAGCTCGCCCACTCCCTGCTCGAGGTGACGCGCACCGAATGGGTCAGCGAAGCGCAAGCGCGGGCGCTCGGCTTCTGGGACGACGAGAACCCCGACGACAACCCGCCGCGCGACGACCAGGGCCAGGTCGAGGTGCCGGCCTGGCGCCACGCGCTCATCAACTACCCGCACCCCTTGCTGCGCCAGGGCCTCGTCGTGCTCGACACGCCGGGCCTGAACGCGATCGGCGCCGAGCCTGAGCTGACGCTGTCGCTGTTGCCGTCGGCGCACGCCACGGTCTTCATCCTCGGCGCCGACACCGGCGTCACCAAGTCCGACCTGGCGATCTGGCGCGACCACCTCGGCGCGCACGCGCCGACGCGCTTCGTCGTCCTCAACAAGATCGATTCGCTGGTCGACCCGCTCGCCACCGTCGCCGAAGTCGAGGCGCAGATCCTTTCGCAGCAGCGCGAGACCGCGCGCACGCTCGGCATCACGACGCAGCGCGTCTTTCCGCTCTCGGCACGCCAGGCACTCGCGGCGCGCGTCGCCGGGGACGACATGGGCCTCAACGAAAGCCGCCTGCCGCTGCTCGAGGCTGCCCTCGGCGCGCAGCTCCTGCCGCAGCGCCGCCAGGTGCTCGAGCAGGTCGTCCAGGAAGGCGCGCAGCAGATCGAGAACCACGTCGGCCGCCACATCGGCGATATGCGGCGCCAGCTCGCCGAACAGACGCTCGAGCTGCGCGGCCTGCGCGGCAAGAACAACGCCAAGGTCCGCGTCA